>JADFOF010000409.1 GCA_022563015.1 Planctomycetota bacterium | reverse complement strand
GGGTCATGCCGGACTGTCCGAGGAGGCGGCGCGGGTGACCCGTGTCGGGCTGGGTCATCCCGAGGGCTTCTTCGAATCCTTCGCCAATATCTACGGGGATATCGCAGATGCGGTGCAGACGCTCAGCCGAGGCGAGCGGTACGCGCCCAAGTCGCTGGGTTTTCCGACCGGTCGCGATGGTGTCCTCGGCGTCGCCTTCGTCGAGGCTGTGGTCGCCTCGCACCAGAAGGCCGGTCGCTGGACCTCCGCTCTCGTCGACGCCTGACTGGCAGGGAGGCAAGCCATGCAACATTTTGCTCTTATCGGCTCCGGCTTTATGGGCAATGTCCACGCCGCGAGCCTCGCCCGCCATCCCTCGGTCTCCTTCGATCTCGTCGCCGACATCGACGAGGAGCGCGCCGGCGCCACCGCCGACAAGTACGGTGCCCGCGCGATCTCAGTCGATTCGGTGTTCGAGAGCGACGTCGATGCGGTGTTGATCGCTTCGTCCACCGACACCCATGCCGATCTCATGGAACGGGCCGCGGACGCTGGTAAAGCCATCTACTGCGAGAAGCCCATCGATCTCGACCTGGAACGGGCCAAACGCGCTTGTCACGCGGTCGAACGTGCGGGCGTAGCCTTCATGATCGGCTTCAACCGTCGCTTTGACCGCAGTCACGCCGGTGTCAAGGAAGCGATCGATGCGGGCGAGATCGGGCGGATCGAGATCGTCCAGCTCACCAGTCGCGGGCCCACGCCGCCGCCCATCTCCTATGTCAAGGTCTCCGGCGGCCAGATGCGCGATCAGACGATCCACTTCTTCGACCTCGCCCGCTGGCTCACTTCCGACGAGCCGGTCGAGATCTTCGCCATGGGCGGTGCTCTCATCGATCCCGCAGTCGGCGAAGCAGGCGATGTTGATACCTCGCTGGGCGTGATGCGTATGGCCTCGGGCGCGCTATGCCAGATCGACTGCTCCCGGCGTACCGCTTACGGCTACGACGAGAGGCTCGAGGTGTTCGGTTCGCTCGGCATGGCGGAATCCCGCCGCCAGCGGGTGAGCGACGTGTCGCTCTACAAGGGTCGGTACGTTGTCGAGGCTGGCATGCATCCGGACTGGTTCGACCGTGTCGAGGAGACGTATTACGCGGCGCTCGACGCCTTCGTGCGTGTGCTCGAGGGCGAGAACCTCGCGCTGCCGTCGCTCGTTGACGGTCTCGCTGCACAGACCATCGCCGACGCTGCCACCCGTTCGCTGCAGTCGGGCACACCTGTGCGGCTCGACAGCTGACACGACGTAAGGCCCGTGGTGACCGTGCGGTGCTTGTCGGCCGTCCAATCCCTCAGATCGTGCGCGTCTATTCTCGCAAGCCCCCGCTCTCGAGCCATGCCGACAAAGGATTCCGAGAGAAAGTTGTCGAATAGATTCGGGAAGATGCTGAGAATATCGATCTCGAGTTGGGCCCCTGACTGCATCTCAAGCTTCCGTTTCGGGGGCGTCTCCCAGATCGATCAAACCCGGGAGCGCCGCCACGACGATTCGCCGCCCCGGCAGATCGATCAACTGGGTCAATTCTCGGGCCGTCGGGATCAGGTTCTGTCGTCCGGACTCGTCTCTCACCACCAACAGGTCGTGAGCCCCGGTTTCCCAGATCTCGCGAACGGTGCCCACGGACTGCCCGTCTTCGGTTTCAACCTTGCAGCCAACCAGTTGGTGCCAGTAGAACTCGTCATCGTCCAGCGGTTCGAGGGCGGATTCGCTGCCCAGTACCAGGAGCCCGCGCAGCGCCTGCGCCGCATCTCGATCGGCAATGCCCTTCAGGCCGAGACGCGCTTCGTTTGCCCGTCCCGTACCCACAAACTGAACCTCGTGCAGCTTGGCGTTCACGTCGCCGCGCCGCTCGCCGAGCCAGACCTGGGTACAGCTCTTGAGATGTTCGTAACTCTCGCCAAAGAAGCGAACGCGAACCTGACCCTTGAGACCGTGTTCACCGACGATGCGGCCCAATTCGACCGTCAAAGGCTCGGACGGCTGCTCGTCAGCAAGGTTGTTGTTGGCAAGGTTATTGTTGGCAAGGTTTCTGGATGAGACGTTCATTGGCGGGTCGCTCGACGGGTTCGTCATATTTGTCATCGCTGTCGACGGCGTGGATGCTGTCGACGAAGAAGAGGTTTCGCGACGATCAGAAGGCATCTGGCTCCGCCCCGGGGTACTGGCCCAGCGTCGACGGGAGTCGACTGGATTAGTCGACGATCTCCAGGCGACAGTCGGTCCCCGTGTTAGACGAACCCAGGATAGCGCGCATCGATTTGGCGATACGGCCCTGGCGACCGATCACGCGACCGCGATCCGAAGCGTTCGTCTCGAGTTCGAGCAGACTCCCGCCGTCGCAAATCACGACCTTGACGTCGTCGGGTTCGTTCACGATGCCCTTGGCGATGAATTCAACCAGCGCT
>JADFOF010000408.1 GCA_022563015.1 Planctomycetota bacterium | reverse complement strand
ACGAGATAGGCGACGACCCGTTTGAGCGTCACACGGGCGAAGAATTCGGGGGTCGCGGCCGGGCCGAAGGGATCGTTCAGCCGTTCGCCGGCGGTTGCAACCAGTTCCGTCCGAGCCAAGTCCGACACCTCCCGCGCCTCGATTGTGAAACCCGTTCCCTAATTTGGGGTGTGGGCGGCGAATCCACAATGGCGGCGCGTCAGGGCTGGGTTTGAGCCAGGCTGGAACTGGTGTATTCGCGAAGGATGAGCACGCTGATGCGGCGATTTTGCGCCGAGAACGGGTCGTTCTTGTCAAGCGGATCGTGGTCGGCCTTGCCGACGACACGGACGATGCGCTCGGCCGGCAGGCCGGCCGCGATCAACGCCCGCCGGCTTGAATTCGCCCGGTCTGTCGACAGCTCCCAGTTGGTGTAATCGGCGCCGCTGTGATAGGGCGTCGCGTCGGTGTGGCCAACGATGGCGATGTCGTTGGGCAGCGGCATGATGGCTTGCACGATCTGGCTCAGCAGTTCTTCGGTGTAGTCGTACATCGCGGCGCTGCCGCTCGGGAACATCGAGCGCTGCTCGGCGTCGGCGATCTGGATGCGCATGCCCTGGGGCGTCATGTCGATGATCAGGTTCTGGCTGAATTCGCGCAACGCGGGGCTGCTGGCGATCGATTCCCTCAACGCCGCCTCGGCCCGTTCGAAATCCCGTTGCTCGAGTTCCCTGAGCAATTCCTTGGAGACGCCGGCCGCGGCGAGCCGCCCTGCTTCGATCATCGCCAGCAGCTCCTGGGCGGCCTTGCTCCCCTCGAAACCCTCGTCCTTGAGCATCTCGCGCATCTCCTCGGCGACGTCCGCGCCGTTCATCTCGCCCTTCTTGAGGCTTGCGAGCAGTTCCACGGCCACTTCGATCTCGCCGAACCCCTGTTGTTCGAGCCTTCTCAGCAACGTCGCGGCGGATTCATCGTCGAGCGCTTCGACGTCCAGCAGGTTTCGCGAGTAGTACAGCTCCTCGGCCTTCTCGCCGCTTTCGGATTCCTCGTTGTAGGCGTCCTTCGACTTTCCCAGGGCGCCCGGCTCGTCGAGGACGTCGTCTTCCTCTAGGGTGCCCTTCTTTTCCGCCGGCAGGCCCTCCACGTCGGGGATCTCATTCTCGTTGAGCGGCATCAGACTCACGGTGGCGCCGCCTTCCGTGGTCGCGCTGTCCATCGCCCCGGGGGCCAGCATCGTGGCGCCGCCCAGCATGCCGCCGGCGCCGCTGTCCGTATAGCTCAGCGCCGTCGGCGAGAAGTAGTTGGCGATGCCGGCCATCTGCTCCGAAGTGGTCGCGTTGAGCAGCCACAGCATCAGGAAGAAGGCCATCATCGCGGTGACGAAGTCGGCGTAGGCGACCTTCCACTGGCCGCCATGATGGCCGCCCCCGTGGATCTTCTTGACGCGCTTGATGATGATCGTTTCGTTGGCGGTCGCCATGGTTCTAGCGCCTTATGCCGCGGTCGGCACGTCGTTCATGGCGTCCTCGACCTCGATGAAGCTCGGCCTCTCCTCGGGGAACAGCATCTTGCGCGCGAACTCGACGGCGATCACCGGGGCGTGGCCCTGCATGTGCGCGACCAGCGCCGCCCTCATGCAATAGTAGTATTTGATGTCGGCCTCGGCGTACGCCTTGAGCGCATTGGCCATCGGCGTGACGACGCCGTAGGCGAGCAGGATGCCCAGGAACGTCCCGACCAGCGCGGCGCCGATCATGCCGCCGAGCACTTCGGGCGGCTCGAGGATCGAGCCCATGGTGATGATGATGCCGAGCACGGCGGCGACGATGCCGAAGGCTGGCAGCCCGTCGCCCACGGTGGTGATGGCGTCGATGATCTGCGAGTGCTCGGCGTGGTGGGTCTCGATCTCCTCGTCGATGAGGGTTTCCATCTGGAATGCGTTCTCGGTCCCCATGGTCATCATGCGCAGGTAGTCGCAGAGGAACGTCGTCGCATGGGTGTTTGCGAGAAACTTGGGATAGGCCTTGAACAGCTCGCTTTCCTGCGGCTTTTCGATATGGGCTTCGAGGGCGAGCGTGCCCTTGGTCTTGGCCATGCGCAGAAGCGTATACAGCAGGGTCAGCAGATCGAGATAGCCATCCTTGTTGTGCGGCGAGCCCTTGATGATCTTGCCGATCGACTTGAACGACTTGACGATCACGGCCTTGGGATTGGCGATGATGAAGGCGCCGAACGCGGCTCCGGCGATGATCACGAACTCGAGCGGTTGCCAAAGCACCTCGATTTTGCCGTGCGGCAAGTAGCCCCCGAGAATGGAGCCGAAAAGAACGATCAATCCGACGAAGAAAAGCATTCACCTTACTCCATGCATGGCGCCGCGGCGGGAGCGTAGCGCCCGCACGCCTTCAGCCGAGCGACCCGAATCCTTGCCTGTTTCGGTGAAAAAACGGTTAAGGGCCGGCCTTTCCGGCGGCG
>JADFOF010000407.1 GCA_022563015.1 Planctomycetota bacterium | reverse complement strand
TCCGCGAGCTTCGCGTCACGCTCCGCGCTCTCTGCGTTCAATCCGCCCGGACATCGGCTCGGAGATCCGACCTACCTGTGAGTGGACCCGATGCTCTGGGCCGCGCGCGCCAGCGCTTCGTCGGCCTCGGCGTCGGTCATGACGAACGGCAGGCGGAACCGCACCGATCGCTGCCCGCATGGCAGGACGATGAGCTTCAACGCGAACATGCCCTTGATCAGGCGGTCCCGCGCCCCGGGGTCCGCCGCGGTGAACGCGACCAGCGAACCCACGCCGCGCACGTTCCGGATCGTCCCGGTGTCGCGAGCGATCTCGCGCAGCCCGCGCACGAACCTGTCCCCGACCGCAACGACACGTCCGGCCAGGTCGTCCTGCTCGATGATCTCGATGAACTTTCGGCAGCGCACCATGTCGACGAGGTTTCCGCCCCACGTCGAGTTGATCCTGCTCGACTTCTGGAACACGTTGTCGTCCACCTCGTCGACGCGGGTGTTGGCGTAGATGCCGCAGATCTGCGATTTCTTTCCGAACGCGACGACATCGGGGCTCACGCCGCAACGCTGCCACAGCCAGGCGCGCCCCGATCCGAAGAACCCCGTCTGGACCTCGTCGAAGATGAGCATCGCCTCCTGCTCGTCCGCATAGGTGCGGAGCGCGGCGAGGAACTCGGGCCGGAAGTGGTTGTCCCCGCCCTCGCCCTGCATGGGCTCGATGAGAATGGCCGCGACCTTGCCGCGGTGCTGCGCGAACGCCGATTCGATCATCGAGCGCGCCTTCTGTTCCTCGGCCTCGATGTCGTTGGCGATGTGGCCGTCGAGGTCGAACTCGATCGCCGGGCTGTGCACGCGCGGCCAATCGAACTTCGGGAACAGCCCGACCTTGTCCGGCACGGTGTTGGTCAGGCTCATCGTGTATCCCGACCGGCCGTGGAACGCCCGCTCGAAATGGATGATCACCAGGTCGTTCACATCTTCGGCGAAATCGGTTCGTCCCAGCTTTCTCGCCTTCCAGTCGAACGCCACCTTGAGCGCGTTCTCAACCGCGAGCGAGCCACCGGAGATCCAGAAGTGGTGCGGGTACCCCGGCGGCGTGACGCGGCCCGCGAACGCGTCGACAAACGCCGCCATCTCGCGCGTGTACAGATCGGCGCTCGCTATCTTGAATCCCGCCGCGCTCATCAGCTCGCGCTGAAACGCCGCGTCGGCCATCCGGGGATGATTGAATCCGATCGGCCACGAGGCGAAGCAGGTGAAGGTGTCGAGATACTCGCTCTCGCTCAGCGCGTCGAACAGCCACACGCCGTGCGATCGCTCGAGGTCCACCACGAGTGGATACCCGTCCGCGAGCTGATGACGCCCGATCGTGCTGTGAACCCGGCCGGCCTCGAGCATGAAGTCTATTTCTCCATAGAACGGCTCCCGGTCGCGCTCCGGCGGTGCCGTGTGTGCCTGCATCGTACCGTCCCGCCATCGCGTCCGCCTTCGGTTTCGAGTAAGGAGGAACGAGGGCGCTTTATGCTCGGGGCCACCGCCGTACACCCATTATGACGATGACCCCACACCCCGCTCGCCGGCCGGGTTGCAAACCAGCGGCATCCATGCGATGATGAGCGGAACATGCACATCACACCTTTGCTACTGTTGCTCGCCCTCGCCGCCCGGCTGGCCCCCGGGGGTCAGGTGGACATGCCGATGGACGACCCACGCCCTAGAATCCGTGACCTGGGCGCCCGCCCGGGCATCTTGCCCACCGGCAGGCTGAATGCCATCACCGACGTCGATGGCGTCAGGGTCGGGCACACGACCATCATCCGGGGCGACGACGTACGCACGGGTGTCACCGCCGTCGTGCCCCACGCGGGCGATCTATTCATGCAAAAGATCCCTGCGGCGGTGTATGTGGGAAACGGTTTCGGTAAGGCCGCGGGGTTTCTCCAGGTGCGGGAACTGGGCGCCATCGAGACGCCGATCGTGCTGACCAACACGCTGAGCGTCGGTGCAGCCGTGGAAGCGGTCGTGCGCTGGACGCTCGACCAGCCCGGACATGAGGGCATTCATTCCGTCAACGCGGTCGTGGGCGAAACGAACGACGGATATCTCAATGACATCCGTGGGATGCACGTTTCACGGGAGGACGTGGTGAACGCGATCACCACGGCCGAGGGTGGCGCCGTCGAAGAGGGCAGCGTCGGCGCAGGCACGGGCACGCGGGCACTTGGCTTCAAGGGCGGGATCGGCACGTCGTCCAGAAAGCTTCCACCCGGGCTGGGCGGGTACACCGTGGGCGTGCTGGTGCAGTCGAACTTCGGTGGTGTGCTGACGATCGACGGCGTGCGGGTCGGCGAGGCGCTGGGCAGTTACGCGTTCCGCAGATTCGTCGAGCCCGGGCCGCCGAGTGGGCCCGACGAGCCCGGCCAACAAGCCGACGAGGGCTCGTGCATGATCATCGTCGCCACGGACTCCCCGCCCTCGGATC
>JADFOF010000406.1 GCA_022563015.1 Planctomycetota bacterium | reverse complement strand
TCCCAGACTATTTTGCGTGTCTGGCGGCAGTTAGCCGCCAGACACACTGGTTAGGGGTACTCCGCGTGGCAGCTCCCATGGTTCAAATCACCCGCACACGAAATCGCCAGACAGGCGGAACGGTCCCGCCGGTGCCGGGACAGGATTCCGCGGGCCGGAAGCCCAGTTGGCTCAAGGTACGGGCTCCGGGCGGGGCGAACTACGCCCGCATTCGCAAGCTCATGCGCGAGCTAGACCTGCACACGGTGTGTGAAGAGGCGCGTTGCCCCAACGTGGGAGAGTGCTGGGAGCACGAGGCCGCCACGTTCATGATTCTGGGCGACGTGTGCACCCGCAATTGCACCTACTGCGCGGTGGCCCACGGAACCCCCGGACCGTACGACCCGGTCGAAGCGACCCGGTTGGCCGAGGCCGTGACCCAGATGGGCCTGGCCCACGTGGTGATCACCTCGGTCGACCGCGACGACCTCGAGGACGGTGGGGCCGAGCACTTCGCCCAGACCATCCGCGCCGTGCGCCGCAAATGCCCGGAGACCACGATCGAGGTGCTGACGCCGGACTTCCTGAAATGCCCGCCCTCGGCGCTCGAGACGGTGGTCGAGGCCAAGCCCGACGTGTTCAACCACAACCTCGAGACCGTGCCCGGTCTCTACCCGGAGGTCCGCCCCGGCGCGCGCTATTTCCACTCGCTGCGCCTGTTGCAGCGGATCAAGGAGCTGGACCCGGCGATGTTCACCAAGTCCGGCATCATGGTGGGGCTGGGCGAGGAGCGCCAGGCGGTGTTGCAGGTGATGGACGACCAGCGCGCCGCGGATGTGGATTTCCTGACCGTGGGCCAGTACCTGCAACCGACGAAGAAGCACATTGCGGTGGCGCGCTTCGTGACCCCGGACGAGTTCAAGGGCTACGAGACGGCAGCCTACGCCAAGGGCTTCCTGATGGTCTCGGCGACCCCGCTGACCCGCTCCAGCTACCACGCCGGCGACGACTTCCGGCGGCTGCGCGAGGCGCGGCTGGCGAAGCTGGGCGGGGGGTGAACCCCGAGCGCGCCGTCATGCCCGCAAACGCAGCTCTCCGCGCGGTGCCTGGCAGATCGCCCGGCCGGGTGGCGCGAGGCCTGCACGAGGAGGGTGCACAGATTTGTGCACGGGGTCAAGTGGTTGATTATAAAGGATAACACAAAATTTTAACGATTACTAACATTGCCATTTGTTGGCCAGGGCGCAAGGGCATTTGTAGGGCGGGGTTCGCCTCGCCACGCATTTGACCGGGCCGGAACGGCGGGGTGAACCCCGCCCTACGACCCGGCACCGCCGTTAACGGCACCATGATATTGCGCCGGGTCGAGTTGGTCTTCTTCATCGTTGGAGCGGAGAGACGAGGGCAGCGCCCGGCCCGAGGGGGGGCGTGAAGCGCCCGCCACCATGGACCGGGGCGGGGCGGGTCGGGCGCTGCCCGGGGCTGCGCCCCGGGCGGGACATCTGGCCGGGTAGCCCCATCGGGTGGACGTCATCGCGGGTTGAGGGCAGGTAACGGTGGGTTCGGAGAACCCACCCTACGCGCTAGTCCGACATGATGCGATTGCGTGCCTCAGGCTGGAACGAGTTGAAGGCGGACATTCGCACGAAATTCCGAGATGATTGTTCAGTGCCGGGCGAAGCCCCTTTGCTCGCGACTCACTTTCATCAACTCTGATTTGACAGCCATGTAATGACAACGTATATACAGAAGCGAAGCAGATCGGCGCATTCGGCGTCGCGGTCATCTGTCTGGAAAATAGTGGAGGAGCGGGCAGGCCGGCCTGTAGCAATGGGAGAGCGAACCATGTTGGCGCAACTTGAACAACGAAAGGAGCGCGTCACAACCACGTTCAGGATCCCGAGAGAAGCCCGCGATCTGATCGATCAGGCAGCGGCGTTGCTCCAGATGGATCGGACACAGTTCGTCATACAGGCAGCGACCGAACGTGCCGAACAGGTGCTTCTCAACAAGCGGGTGTTCGTCTGGCCTGAAGAGGCGTTCGAGCAGGTACTCGCGCTGATCGAGACTGCGCCCGCCCCGACTGAACGTGCCGTGCGCGCTATGCAGGCTCAGAAGAAATGGAAAACGGTCAGGTAGAACTCCAAGAACCGCAACCCTTTCAGTCAATCCATCACGCCGCAGATTTCGACTGCGGCGTGATACACATGAACGAATGGCTCAGGAAGCACGGCCTCGATCCGCACAACGCGCGGACCTACGTCGCCCTCACCGATGATGGGCGTGTAGGAGCCTATTACTGCCTCGCCGCGGGCTCCGTCGAGCGCAAGTCGGCCCCCGGAAAACTCAAACGCAACGCACCCGATCCGATCCCAGCCGTCGTCCTTGGGCGCATGGCGGTCGACATCGATTTTCAGCGCAAGGGCATTGGCGGTATGCTCGTGGCCCACGCCAAAGTAATGGCGTACCAAGCGGCCCGCATCGCCGGTGCTCGGTTGCTAATCCTCA
>JADFOF010000067.1 GCA_022563015.1 Planctomycetota bacterium | reverse complement strand
GTCCGGAACTGAACGGACGCCGAGTCTTAGCCCGCCCTGGGGCGAAGGCTCGAATTATGCGTCAGCGCAGATATCCGAGCCTTCGCGGACTCAGACTCGGCGTCTTGGGCGGGTATTGAGGTGCCAACCGAAACTGAGCGGGCGCTAGTCGTGTCTGAGGGCGACGATTGGGTCCTGCATGGCGGCCTTGCGGGCGGGGTACATGCCGGCGATCAGGCCGGTGAGGGTCGCGACCACGAGCGCGACGACAATTGACCAGCCTGTGATGACGGTGGGGAGGTCGGCGATTCCCTTTTCCATGGCGACGCTGACGCCGATGCCCAGGCCCACGCCGATCACGCCGCCGATCGAGCTGAGCACGCTGGTTTCGATGAGGAACTGCCAGATGATGTGCTTTCGCGTGGCGCCGAGCGCGCGGCGGATTCCGATCTCGCGTGTGCGCTCGGTGACGGAGGCGAGCATGATGTTCATGATGCCGATGCCGCCGACGAGCAGGGAGACGCCGGCGATCGCGGCCGAGACGACGCGGCCGGTGCGTGCCCTGTTCTTGGCGGCCTGGAGCAGTTCGAAGGGGACGATCAGCTCGATATCGGTGAGCCCGGGATGGCGCACGTCCATCAGGCGTCGCAGGCGGGCGGCGTCGATGAGCACCTGCTCGCGGTCCGCCACCTTGACATAGACCTCCGAGACCTGGACCTCCTGGGCGTCGGTGGAGCCGCTCTGCCGTCGAATGACGACGTCGCCGAACTTGGCTTTGGCGGTCGTGAGCGGGATGTGAACGTCGAGGTTGAGGTCGCGTCCGATGAGCAAGGCGCCCGCGCCGCCTGAGAGGCCGACGGGTTCGAGCACGCCCACGATGGTCAGCGCCGCCTCGTCGATGCGGATGGTGTCGCCGAGCGGGTCTTCGAACGGGAACAGTGCCCTGGCGACCTCGGACCCGATGACGGCGACCAGGGCCCTTCGATCGAGATCCTCCTGTGAGAGGTACCGTCCTCGGGCGACGCGGAGGTTGGCGACATCTCGCAGCTGGGGGGTGGTGCCGAAGGCCTGGCTGGTCTGAACGCGATCATCCTTGAGCAGCTGGCCTCCGACGGCCTTGACCGGGACGATCGCCTCGACGCCCTCGCGGAAGTGCTCCCTGATGACGGCGAGGTCGGCGCGAGTGATGCCGAACTGCTGTACGAAGCCGCTCTGCTGCCCGCCCTGCTGCTGCCCGGATTCGGGTGGTTTCTGCGAGCGGACGATGATGTTGGTGGCGCCGAGGCTCTCGATCATGAGCAGGGCCTGGCGTGTCGAGCCCTCGCCGATGCTGACCATCACGATCACCGCTGCGATGCCGAACACGATGCCCGAGGTGGTGAGGATGGACCTCAGCAGGTGCAGGCGTAGATTCTGCACGCCGAGCTTGATGGTCTCGAACAGGAACGTCACGGGCGGATGTTAGGAGGGGTGTGCGGAGGGATAAGGTGGGGTGATCGCGGCGGTGCCTGGTTGGGCACGGGGGGAATCGCTCCCTGCCGGTCGCGGCTCGTCGGGATCCACGGGCCGGAGGTGTCTCATCCTGTGCGATGCGTGGAGCTACGGGAGAAACGGCGGGTGCGAGGATCCGTCGTATGCGTGCCGGCCGTCAGGGTCCGGCCCGGGAATGGGCGATAGGCAGACCGGGGCGATGCTGAGGGCTGACGCCGGCTCGGAGCGCGGTGGAAAATGGCGGGGGCGAGTCTACAATGGGAGGTATTGGGTTGCGTCCCGGGAATGGTTCGGGGCGGGCCACGCAGGCCTTCGCTCGCTGATGCCCGGGTGCGTGCAACGGTTGGACTCAGGAAAGCTCGGGCAGGATCGAAACGGTAATGCGAATTTATGTAGGCAACCTTCCTTTCAGCACCGGTGAAGCGGAATTGCAAGAGCTTTTCTCGGCACACGGCGAAGTCACATCGGCGGCGATCATCACGGACCGTGAGACGGGCCGTCCTCGGGGCTTCGGCTTCGTGGAGATGTCCGACGACTCGGCGGCGCGCACGGCGATCGAGCAGATCAACGGCTCGACGGTCGATGGTCGGACGCTCAAGGTCAACGAGGCCAAGCCGCGCGAGCAGCGCACCGGCGGTGGCGGCGGCGGCGGCGGCGGCGGGTACGGCGGCGGCGGCGGCCGAAGGGGTGGTGGCTGGTAAGCAACTGTCCTGAACTCAATCACGCAACCCCGCGCCCGATCGGTGCGGGGTTTTTCATTGCCTTGGACGCGCAGCGCGCGCTATTCCCACCCGCGGTACGGCCGGGGGAAGCGACAGCTACTTGCGATAGGTGATCCGGGCCTTGGTCAGGTCGTACGGACTCATCTCGACCGTGACCGTGTCGCCGGGCAGGATCCGGATCCGAAACTTTCGCATCTTGCCGGACAGATAGGCGAGGATCTCGGTCTGGGCTTCGTCGGGCAGGCGAACCTTGAACATGGTGTTGGGCAGGGCTTCGGTCACAACCGCGTCGAGAGTGAACTTGTCGTCCTGCTTGACCATCAGTGTCCTTGACCGGGTGACGAGAATCGAGCGGAAGTGTAGCCATCATCGGTCATTCGATCCGTCGACGCTCAGTCGCCGGGGAACAGGCCGGTGGGCGGGCCGGTCTCGGGCGCGGGGTGTTCGAGCGGCGCGAGGCACACGGGGTCGTCGTTGGCCGGGCTGTTGACGCGGGTCGAGACCGGGTGGGCCCGCATCCGCTGGGCTGGATACGGGACGAGCATGGCTGTCAGGGCGTCGGTGTCGCGCTCGCCCGGATCGAGCCAGCGGTCGTACGCGCCCGGGTGCAGGATGACGGGCATCCGGTCGTGCAGCGGGGCGACGAGTTCGTTGGGCACAGTGGTCAGGATCGTGAACGTGGTCAGCCGCTCGCCGTCAGGATCGACGTGCTGTTCCCACAGGCCGGCCATTGCGAACGGGCTCGCGTCGAGGAGTTGGATGAAGTACGGCTGCTTGCGTCCGGCTGTGCGTTCGGCCGTGCGCTCGGGTCGTTTCCATTCGTAGAAGCCGGAGGCGGGGACGAGGCATCTCCGTCGGGCGAAGGCGTGGCGGAAGGCGGGCTTGTCGCGGGCGGTCTCGCTGCGGGCGTTGATGAGGCGGTTTCCGATCGCGCGGTCCTTGGCCCAGGAGGGGACGAGCCCCCATCGCATGAGCCGAAGGGTCCGCCGACCATCGGTGTCCAGGGCGACGGGCAGGCTTTGCGTTGGGGCGGCGTTGTAGCGCGGGGCGATGAAGTCGGGCGGCTGGTCGAAGGGGGTCGTGAGTTCCAGAAGGGCGTGGATCTCGGCCCAGGTGAAGTTGAAGGCGAATCGGCCGCACATGCTGACAGCCTCCGAGCGGTTTCGTGGACTTGATGATAAGCGCCGAACCCGGTGTAATGGAGTGCGATGTCGGGCGTGAACAGAGTTTGGCGGTGTGCGGCGGCGGTGGGCCTTGCGGGATGGATGGCGGGTTGGGCGGCCGGGTGCGGGACGCTGCGGATCACGCCGCCGGCATCGGTTGAGGATCCGGTTCGGGTGTACGTGGCCGACTATGGACGGACGTCGCGCTTGCTGCTGCCGGGCGGTTCCGGCGGAGCGGGCGACGCGACGTGGTGGGAATACACCTACGGGGACTGGAGCTGGTATGCCAAGAGCAACACGTCGGCGCTGGACGGGGCTGCGGCGCTATTGCTGCCGACCAGGGCGACGCTCGGGCGGCGCGAGCTGACAACGGACGGGTCGAGGCCGGAACTCCGGGCCCAGGCGATCCATGAGATCGAGGTCGAGCGTTCGGCGAGCGAGCATCTGTTGGCGCGACTGGACGGGGTGTTCACGGCTGCTGTCGAGCGCGCCGACAGCGCGGAGCACGGGATGCGATTTGCGAGGCTTGACGAGAGCTACTGGCTGTGCAATCAGAGCAGCACGCGGATGAAGCGGTGGCTGGAGGAGCTTGGGTGCGAGGTGCGCGGGTGGACGCTGATCGCGCGGTTCGAGGTGGCGGGCGGGAGCGAGCCCTGAAAGACGGTGGTGAGGCCGAGTTTGCGTGTCGGCCCCTGACGGCGTATGCTGGTGGCACGGTCCGAGCAGGAGGCGGTATGACCGCGACGATGACATCATTGGAAAGTCGGTACACCGAGGTGCTTGGGCGGATTGGGGAGGCGTCGGTGCGGAGCGGGCGATTGCCCGGGGACGTGATCCTGGTAGCGGTCACGAAGAACGCTGAGCCCGAGCAGATCCGGGCGCTCGTGAATCTCGGGCATCGAGACTTCGGCGAGAACCGCGTGCTGCAACTGTTGCGGCGGGCGGCGATGCTGGACGAGTATCTGTCGCGTCACCGTGTGCTGATGCGTACGCCCAAGCCGGCCAGCGGGCTGTTCGATGCGCCCAACCCGACGCACGCCTCGCCGCCGGAGTCGGTGCGGTGGCACATGATCGGGCGCCTGCAGCGCAACAAGGCGAAAAAGGCGGTGGGCGTGTGCCGGCTGATCCATTCGGTGGACTCGCTGCGGCTGGCGGAGGAGATCCACACGATCGCGGTGAAGCGCGACACGGCGGTGGAGGTGCTGCTGCAGGTGAACGCGTCCGGGGAGCAGGGCAGGCACGGGTGTCCGCTGCCGGCGGCGCGTCACCTCGCGGACCAGATCGAGACGATGGTCAACGTTCGTATGCGCGGGCTGATGACGATGGCGGTGCCGTCGGAGGATCCCGAGGCGTCGCGGGAAACGTTTGGGCGGGCGCGCGAGGCATTCGAGGAGATCCGCACGATGGGGGTTGGCGAGGGACGATTCAACATCCTGTCGATGGGCATGAGCGGGGACTTCGAGGTCGCGATCGAGGAGGGTGCGAACATCGTGCGGGTGGGCACGGCGGTCTTCGGGCCCGGGCTCGAGGAGCAATCAAGCGAGTAGCCAATGTGCGCGTGGGGAACGAACTACGCGTGGACCGCGGTGAGGACGCCGGAGAAGCTGCGCGTCTGAACCATGTGCTGCTGGAGCGAGCGTCCGGGGCAGGCGGTCGGGGCGAGTTCCTGGTGGGTGACGACCTCGGCGACGGGCACGGCGAAGCGGGTCATCTGCGCGATGAGGAACGAGTCGAGCGCGGCCAGAGCCCGGCGCGTGGGAGACTGCTCGTCGAAATTTCCCAGCAGCATGATGCCCATGTTGCGTTGGTTCTGGTCCTTGACGTGGGCGCCCTGGTAGATGAGCGGGCGGGCTTCCCAGACGTTGCCGAGCGGGTCCACGACGAAGTGGTATCCGATGTCGGCCCAGCCCCGGGCGTTGACGTGCGACCGGCGGATGATCTCGAGCCGGCGCATGACGTCCCGGCGCGATCGGAGCGAGACGGGGGGCATGCCGTCGTGATGGACGGTGATGCGCCGGACGCGGACCATGGGATTGGCGCGGGCGGCGATGGTGTCGGCGGCGGTCCAGGTGTGTCGCGGGATCACGCTGGGCGGGAGCTGGGTGAGTGTCGGGTCGGGCGTGAGCGCGGAGGATGCCGACGACGGGTTGCGGCGTCTGAACGAGGGGATGGGCCGGGCGAGCGGCCCCAGTTCGCGATCGAGCGGCTTCCAGCCGGACTGACACCCGGCCAGCAGGAAGCCAGCCGTGCCGAGCAGTCCGAAGCGGATGGCATCGCGGCGGCCGATCGACTGGACGGGAGCAGGGGATGCTGGGGGCGGGGATGGGGTCACGTTTGTGGTCATCGGTTCAGTCGCCGCTGGGGGTCCAGCCGGGCGGACGGTGGGGCAAGATAACCCGGACCGGTCCCACGCGGTCCAAGGGGTGGTTCGGAGTGGTCGCTGCCGTCCGTGGCCTGCGGTGCGCGGTGTTTCCGGGCGGGTGCGAGAGGTGTTGTCGGGGTCTATGGCCGGGAAGATCGGACCGGCACTGGCTTTGCGCGGAAATGCCCCCCGTAGGACTTGAACCTACAACCCGCTGATAAAGAGTCAGTTGGTCAGGTTTCGTAAGTCTCGTGTTTACAGTAGTTTACGGAAGGGTCGATCGAATCTTGTAGCGTGGTTGTAGCACGACATGTCGTGCCAGGGCGTGCCAATCGGGGCTCGGAAGGCTCGGCGGTGTAGCCGCGACCCGACTCCCTGAATCGCCGCGCCTCGACCCGAGTTGGCGAGCAAAGCTCAGATGTTCCGACGCTCCTCTTGAACTCTGTGGGTCTTGGGGGTACGCTATGCGGGGCAGCGCGGATCTGGAGTTTCATTAATCGGGTCTGAGTCCGATTGAGGAGGCAGAGCATGCATAGCGAGCGGAAACTGTTGTCAATACTGGCCTTAGTGGTTGTCTCGGCGAATGTTTTTGGTCAAGGCCCTGTGTTTGTAGACGTCACAGCGGCGGCGTTCGGCAGCGAGGACTTGATTCCCCGTTTCATATCAGAGGGAGACGGCGCATCAACAGTCGTCATGTGCGGCGGCGGTGCCGCCGGGGACTTTGATCGTGATGGAGATCAGGATATTTTTCTGGCGTCCGACGGAAATCAAGAGGACAGAGTGTATCTCAATGACGGTTTTGGAGTATTCACACTTGCACTTAACGCCGTGTCGGGTGCCAAGACCGAGCTCGGCTCGAGCGTGACGGTCGGCGACATTAACAGCGACGGATTCCTCGACGTTCTTGTCTCAAGAAACGGGCATGGGACTAACCCTGACACGGATTGGGGCGTTACCATTTACATGGGTATGGATCCGGAAGAGGGTCTTCTATTCGTGCTCGATGACACGAGCGGGTATGCGACCGCAATTCTGACACTTGACAGGGCGTGGAGTACGGCGCTGGGGGATTACGATCTGGATGGAGACCTTGACCTCGCGGTCGCAACTTACTTTCCACAGCGACAACCCCAACCCGAGACGTATGCCCGTCTGTACACCAATGATGGGTCAGGTTTCGTCGACGTCACAGATGCGGTTGCTCCGGAGCTTAACGGGCTCTCGGAAGCCGAACCGGGCCACGGAGGGTTCGCTCCGCGGTTCATCGACATGGATGGAACGCTTGATGATACGGTTTAAGGATGGAATAAAGAAGTTCGATCGCTACCCGGACTTGCTGATCGCGATCGACTTCACCGGTTCGCGGTTTTTCGTTAATATTGAAGACGACGAAGTCGAAGGCGGGCGAGTGTTCAGGAACTCCAACGGCTCAGACGAATTCGAGCCACCGAGGTTTTCCGAAAGCCTGGCGTACGTCGGCGGTATTCTCAATAATTCTGACACAGGCATGGGGCAAACGACAGCGGACTACAACAATGACGGGTTGATGGACTGGTTCTACACCACGACAGAACCAGAATGCAGTCTGATTTTTACTCACTGCCGCCTGATGGAGCAGCTTCCCGGGGACCAGGGTTTTTTCACGCGATACGAGGACAAGAACGGATACTGTCCAGTTTCTGGATACATGACTCACGACGACAGGTGGGGATGGGCCGCCACGTCGATTGACGTGGATCATGATGGAGATGTGGATATTGTGGCAACGAACGGCTTCCGGTCGTCTAATGTTCGAGACGAGCCTTCCTTCCTGTTCACGAACGAGCTGAATGAGCAGAACCGGTTCTTTCGAAGTGACCTGGATGCGAACACTCTCCTCTGGTCTCCGGGTCAGAACGACGATCAACAAGGTCGTGCGCTCTTCGCCCTCGACAAGGACAACGACGGCGATCTCGACGTCGTCGTGATCCATAACGATACTACGAACGGTGGCGGTCACCTGCCGAACGGGGCTCCGGTGCTGGTCTTCGAGAACCAGACGAGGTCGCCGAGCGGGAATCAGCCGAATTCGAACTATCTGCGACTTTTCCTGGACACATGCGGGGCGTCTGATCTCGCGCCCGACGGCGTGGGCACCCGTGTGGAGGCGTTCGTTCCAGGAGTCGATCCACCCGTATTCCTGGGCATGGACTACATCGAGGCCGGAAGCAATTTCAACGGTCAAGACGAGATGTCCGCCCACTTCGGCCTCGCTTCCCTGTCCTCGTGTGATATCGTGGTCTATTGGGCGAACGGATCTATTTCGAAGTTCAATGTTTCCTCAAACCAGACCCTGTATCTGAAGAGGGCTGACTTGAATGGTTCGGGACAAGTGGATGTCTTCGATGTCCTCGTTTTTCAGGCTGCTTACGTCGCTTTGGAGCAGATCGCGGACTTCAACGGGGATGGACTGTTTGACGTTACAGATATCAATGAGTTTCTTGACTCGGTGACCGCTTGTACAGGCTAATGATGACCCGACCGGCCTTGACTCGCCCCAGTACGCCGCGCCGATGCTCGCTCGACGCCGGCCCTGCTCGTTCGCTACTCCCACACCCGGATGTCGGACAAGCGGGCGGCGATCGAGTCGCTGCCTGTCACGATCAAACCGGGTCACGGCATGGCGTCGATTGGCCGAAACGCCGGCTGACTCCGGGCGGGGACTTGTAGCGTATTTGTAGCACGTCAGTGCACGGCAGGGGGTGTCAGGCGGTGACGGGGGGTTCTGTTGGGGTTGCCGCGATCAAGCCGCAAGTGCTGCACGGTCACGGGTTTACGCGAGATGTCCCCGCCTGGCGCAATGCCCCCCGTAGGACTTGAACCTACAACCCGCTGATTAAGAGTCAGCTGCTCTGCCAATTGAGCTAGGAGGGCGCCGGGGGCGGTGTCGCCCATGGGACGACCAAGTGTAACCCGCCGGCGGGACGGGTCCAGTGGCGCGGGTGCGGGTGGACGGCGGGGCGCTCGCCCGGTGGTTCCGGCGGTGAGGCCGGAGCGGCACGCGTTGACTGAATGTGGGCGATCGTCTACTGTTCCGGTCGTCTCACACTGTGCCGGGTTCGCCGCTCACGGGCGAGGCGAAGGACTCCCAACGACCCAGGGCACGGGGCGAGAATTGTGGCGGCCTGGTCGGCCCCGTTGCCTGGAGAACGCAGATGGTCCCAGCACTGAGACAGAGTCATGGTCGGAGCAGGCGGCGTCGCTCGCACCATGCGCTGACGGCGATCCGGCCGGCGATCTGCCCGCTGAGCGGGACCGCCAAGCTGCACCATCGGGTGTGCAAGGAGTCGGGGTACGTGCGGCCGGGGCTACGGATCCGTGTTCCCAAGCTGAAGATCGGCGTCGGCAACGACTGAGCGAGCGGTGACGAGCATGCGCCTGGCGATCGATGTCATGGGCGGGGACAACGCCCCCGACGCGGTTCTGACCGGATGCTTCGAGGCGCTGGACCTGATCGGTCCGGACGACCGTCTCGTGCTGGTCGGCGACGCCCGTTACATCGAGCGAACGCTGCGTGAGCGCGGTGTGGACGACGCTCGGCTCTCGATCGTCCCGGCGTCTGAGATCATCGAGATGCACGAGTCGCCCGCCAAGGCGGTGCGGTCCAAGCGCGACTCGTCGATCGTCAAGATGGTGCGGCTGGGGTCGGCCAAGGCTGAGGATCCGGTGGACGGCGTGCTGTCGGCGGGGAACACGGGCGCGTGCGTGTCGGCGGCGATCATGCACATGAAGCGGCTGCGGGGCGTGCACCGGCCGGGCATCGCGGTCACGGTCCCCTCTTTCCACGGGCCGATCGTGATGTGCGACGCGGGCGCCAACCCCGAGCCGAAGACCTCGCACCTGTGGCAGTATGCGGTCATGTCCGAGGCGTACGCCCGTTGCGTGCTGAAGATCGACCGGCCTCGCGTGGCGCTCATGAACATCGGGTCCGAGGAGGCCAAGGGGACGGGCATCATCAAGCAGACGCGCGAGTTGCTCGAGCGGACGCCGGGGATCAACTTCATCGGGTACGTCGAGGGGCGTGACTTTTTCGACGGGGTGGCGGACGTCATCGTGACGGACGGGTTTGTCGGCAACTCGGTGCTGAAGATGGCGGAAGGGCTGGCCAAGTCGCTGTTCGCCGCGATCGCCCGTGAGATCAGCGAGTTGGATCCGGAGCTTGCCAAGCGGTTCAAGCCGATGGTGCAGCAGATCTACTCGAAGAATGACTATCACGAGCTCGGGGGCGCGCCGCTGCTGGGTGTGAACGGAACGATGGTGATTGCGCACGGATCGAGCGAGCCGCGTACAATCCGGGCGTCGATCCGCAACAGCTTCCAGTACCTGCGCGCCAACGTGAACGCGGAGATCATCAAGCGGCTGGCCGAGGTTGGTCATATCGGCGAGCAGCACTCGGCCGCGGCCAACAGCGTGGGTGCAAGTCCGGTCTAGGATTTCGCATGAACGCAGCCCAGACGCTTCAGCCGCCACCTCTCGGCGTCCGCATACTCGGGTGCGGGTCCGCGCTGCCCGTGGGCCGGCTGACCAACGTGGACCTCGAGAAGTTGATGGACACGTCCGACGAGTGGATCGTGCAGCGGACAGGGATCCACGAGCGGCGTGTGTTCGACCGCGAGGGCAGGGGCGAGAGCACGCGGACGCTGGGCGTCACGGCGCTCAAGCGGGCGCTGGCGAGTGCCGGAATGACCGGTGCGGATCTGGATCTGGTTTTAGTGGCGACGATGACGCCCGATATGATGTGTCCTCCGGTGGCGTGCCGGGTTGCGGCGGAGGTCGGCGCGGGGCACATCGCGGCGTGGGACGTTGGCGGGGCGTGCTGCGGATTCGTGTTTGCGTTGAACAGTCTGGCTGCGCAGATGCGCACCGGTCTGTACAAGACCGCGGCCGTGGTGGGTTCTGATACGCTCACGCAGCACACGCGGTACGACAATTCGTGTCGCGACACGGCGATCCTGTTCGGCGACGGGGCCGGGGCGCTGGTTTTCCAGACCACCGACGACGCCAGCCGGGGGCTGGTGGCGCAGGCGATGCACTCGGACGGATCGTGCTGGCAGGATCTGTACGTTCCCCAGCACGTGCAGGACTTTTATGGCGAGGTGGACGAGTCGCTGCTGAGCACGGTGCGGATGAACGGGCGGGCGGTGTTCAAGTTCGCGGTGAAGACCTTCCAGGATCTGATCTGCGAGACGCTCGATATGGCGGGGATCCAGGCGAGCGATGTGGCGCAGTTCATCTGCCATCAGTCCAACGCGCGGATTCTCAGCGCCGCCCGCGATCGGTTCGGGATCCCCGAGGACCGGATGCTGGTGAACATCGGGAAGTACGGGAACACGGTGGCGGCGTCGGTGCCGCTGTGTTACGACGAGTTGATGCAGGCCGGGCGGCTGCACGAGGGCGACCTGGTGATGTTCGTGGCCTTCGGGGGCGGGCTGACGTGGGGTTCGAGCCTGTGGCGGCTCTGACGGGGGCGAAACGACCTATGATCGGGGCGTGTCAGAGCCATTAGTCATCGTGTGCCCGGGGCAGGGCGCCCAGGCGGTCGGCATGGGCCGGGCGTGGGCGGCGGTGAGCCCCGAGGCGCGCGCGGTGTTCCAGGCTGCGGACCTGGCGCTGGGCGATCGTCTGGGCGCGGCGCTGACCAAGCTGTGCTTGGACGGGCCCGCGGAGAGGCTGAACCGTACGGATGTGAGCCAGCCGGCCATATACACGGCGTCGATCGCGTGCTGGCGTGGGCTGACCGCGGCGTGGGGGCTGGGGGAGGGCGACGCGGTGTTGGCGGCGACGGCGGGGCTGAGCCTGGGCGAGTACAGCGCGC
>JADFOF010000405.1 GCA_022563015.1 Planctomycetota bacterium | reverse complement strand
CACTCGGACCACACCCGCCGCAGGCCAACGAAACCACACTCCAAGGGAGGTTCACCAGTGAACGCAACGAAAAGCAACAGAATCATCGGCGCGAGCGTCGCGGGCGTCGGCATGGCGCTGGCGATGTTCGCGGGCACAGCCCTCGGCGCGTGCCCGCCGGACGCCGACAGGACCGCCGCGAAGGAATATCGCGCCGCCAGGACTTCGCAGATGTGCTGCATGATCGCCTGTGGCGACGCCGACACCTGCACGCCGCCTTCGGACTCGAAAAACACCGGAAAACAGGTCGAAATCGAGCGCCGCGTGATCATCCGAGGCGGACCGGAGGGGATCCATCTCGGCGACGTGAGCTTCGGCGATCTGGATTTCGACGGTGACAACGCCGTGCACTTCGGTCCCGAGGGAACAAAACGACATGTCATCAGGCACATCGAGCGGGGCCATAACGGCACGAACGTCCGGACCCAGATCCGCATCGTGGGTCCGCGTGGAGGGGTCAGGGAGTTTGGCTTCGACGGAGACGACAAAGCACTCTCCAAGGCCGGCAGCCGCCTCTTCTTCACACAGCAGATCGACGACGACACCATCACAATCGAGATCAGGAACGGCACGGTCACAGCCACGATCAATGGCAAGAAGGTTCCAAAGAGCCGCATCAGACGCGAGGGCGGCACGGTCTCGATCCTCAACGAGGACGGCGAGGTTGTGGCGACCGTCCCGGTGGCGATGGACGGCGGCGGGATCGTGGTCGGTGATCTCCACGCGTCGTTATTGAGTATCCTATTGCGCCAGCCCGAAGCGCCTCCCGTCATGCTCGGTATCCGGATGTCCCTCGTCGATGACGACACCGCCGACGCGCTCGATCTCGACGAGGGCGAGGGCATCCTGATCGTCGGCGTGATCGAAGGTCTGCCCGCAGAGCACGCCGGGCTTCAAGAGCACGACGTGATCCTGCGCATCAAGGGCGTCGGCGTGGCGACACAAGAGAAGCTCCGCGTCGTACTCCTCAAGAAAGAGCCGGGCGACGGGATCACCTTCAAGATCGCTCGCGGCGACAGCGTCAGGGAGATCAAGGTCGAGCTCGAAGCCTACAACGCGGACGAACTCGGCATCCAGGTGAGAGCATTCGCCGAGCCCGGAGCTTTCCGCTTCGGCGTGCCGGGTCTGGGCGAGGATTACGATGAGAAGACCGAGCAAGAGTTGATCAAGAGGTACTACAACAGACTCAAGGAGTTCGACTTCGACGAAGAGGCGATGGAGGAAGTCCACGAGGCCTTCGAGGAAGCCATGGAGGAAATGCGCGAAGGTCTCCCAAAGTTCAACTACCGCGCATGGCTGACGCCCGATGAGGGCCAATGGACATTCCTGCACGGCGAGGATCCCGAGCGCGTCTTCGTGCTGGCCCCGCGCCGCGGCCCGAGGGACTCGGACATCAAAAATGAGCTCGCCCAACTGAAGGAGCAGCTCGCCGATGTGCAGCGCCAACGCGACGAGCTCGCCGATGAGCTGGCCGAGATCAGGGCGCTCCTCAAGAAACTCGCGGAGCGGTCCGGCGGCGACTGACCCCGGCGGCGGACATCACGTTCTCCACGGACGGCCGGCCCATGAGTGGGTCGGTCGTTTCTTTGGCCGCGGACAAAGCCGATCGTGACCCCGCCCATCCGCAGCGCGGGCCACTCCCACCCGGTAAGATGCTGTCAGGACGCCCGGCTTTGAGCCCGGCCTCGACGAAAGGACACAGCCTCATGCCCGATCCCCTCGCCTCGTCAGTCTCTTCGGTCCAATCGACCGACCCGGAGCAGGCCATCGTCGAGGTCCGCCGGGCACACGAATTGCTTAAGTCCGAGATCCGCAAGATCATCGTGGGCCAGGACGACGTTGTCGACCAGGTGCTCATGTGCATGTTCTGCCGCGGTCACGCGCTGATCGTCGGCGTGCCGGGGCTGGCCAAGACGCTGCTCATCTCAACCATCGCCCGCACGCTCTCGCTCGGGTTCAGCCGCATCCAGTTCACGCCCGACCTGATGCCCAGCGACATCACCGGCACGGAGGTCATCGAGGAGGACAAGACCACCGGCGCCCGCGAGTTCCGCTTCGTCAAGGGTCCCATCTTCGCCAACGTCATCCTCGCCGACGAGATCAACCGCACGCCCCCGAAGACACAGGCCGCACTGCTCGAATCCATGCAGGAGCGCCACGTCACCGTCGGCGGCGTGCAGCATCACCTGCCCGATCCGTTCTTCGTCCTGGCCACGCAGAACCCGATCGAGCAGGAGGGCACGTACCCGCTGCCCGAGGCTCAGCTCGACCGCTTCATGTTCCAGATCCACATCGCGTACCCGACCGGCGAGGAAGAGGCGGAGATCGTCCGCCGAAGCGCGACCAAGGCCGGCGTCCGCATCGACGCGGTGCTCAGCAACCAGGACATCCTCCGCGTCCAGGCGCTCGTGGCGCAGTGCCCCGTCGCCGACCATGTCATCGCCTACGCACTG
>JADFOF010000404.1 GCA_022563015.1 Planctomycetota bacterium | reverse complement strand
GGGGGAGGCGCAGCCGCTGTTCGCGGCGGTCCGCGAGGCGGGGCTGCGACGCGAGCCGCTGCTGCTGACCGAGACGCTGAAGGCGCTGGCCCGCGGCGACGTCGCCGTGCGGGGCGAGCGCGTGGTGGACGCGAGCGGAGCGCCCGTTGGGCCGCGCGATCTGACCGC
The DNA here is from genome assembly GCA_022563015.1 of Planctomycetota bacterium. GTDB lineage: Bacteria > Planctomycetota > Phycisphaerae > Phycisphaerales > UBA1924 > JADFGU01. Next base: position 2,325 of record JADFOF010000404.1, on the reverse strand, counting down.
GGAGGTGGAGGCGGCGCTGGGCTAGTAGATGTGCCAGGAGGTGAGCTGCGCGCCATCCTCAGCCGCGATGATCGCGTTGCCCTGGCCGGTGATGCCGCCGGTGATCGAGCGGACGTCGTAGCTGGGGACGAGGACCCCGCTCGTGGGCCATGAGTACGAGGCGCAGTACTCGCTCTGGGTCGTGACGCCCTCGGCGATGAGGTTGCTCGGCGCGGAGCAGCTCACGTCGACGAATAGCTCGTTGTAGTAAGAACCTGACTCATTGGGCGTGAATTCGGCCTGGAACCGAATGATGAGGGTGTCCTTGGGCCCTCCCGCCTTGGTGAGGAACCAACCGGCTCCTGGACCCTCCCACTCGATCTCCACCCGGCCGTCCTCATCGGACACTGAGGGCTCGGGCAGCACCGCGTAGCCGGCGAGACTGGAATAGGAGCCCGTAACGGGGTCGAACGGATCGTCCGTGATCTTGAACAGCGGCGGGTCACAGGTCTGGCCGGGGTCCCCTTGCGTGGGCCCGTTGCAGTACAGGAATCCCGGGGGAAGGACATCCTCGATCTCCTGGATGTGCTGGACGTTCCGCTCCAGGTTCTCGACGTTGATGATGTAGGTGAACACGGTCGTCTGATTGGGCAAGGCCAACAGCCGATCGACGTACTTCGTCGCCAGCGTTCCGCCGTTCGCACATCCGAAGTTACCGGTCCCCACCCGGACGAAAGCGGTCGGACCGCTCGACTCGTTGGGGTCGTCTTCCATCTTGAGGAAAACCCGGTTGCAGCTCAGGCCATTTGGCCCGTCGATCTCGGCAACGAACGTGAACTGTCGCACCTGGCCCTGCGTGAAGAAGATCGGAGACGAGAGGTCCCACTTCCACACTTGGTTCTGCGAGGAGCCGATGTTCACCGGGCTCGCGCTCTCGATCTCGGGGAAGCTGCCGTCCAAGGAGTCGACCGGGTTGAGCGCCGGGCTCCAATCGAAGCCCGAGGGCAGCTCGTTGTAGACCGCCGTCACGCCGACGCCGGTGTCGGGGCTGATCTGCTCGAGGTAGACCGTATACCTCGCCAGCATTCCAGCGGTGCTCCCGGGGAGGTTGAGACAATCGTCGTCGTAGACCCCGTCGCCGTCCCGTGCGCACTCCACGGTCGCATAGGGCCGCGTCCGGTTGTCTTCAGCCCCCGGCCCAGGAGAGAGCTGTGAAGAGGCGCCGTTGAGCCGGATCACCACGATCGTTTCCGTCCCGTTGAGGCTCACCGTGTGCACGACTTCCTCGCCGTCCGCCGTGAGCACCGAGGTGGCATCCCCGTAGTGCAGCTGCCAGATCGCGAACTCCGAGCCTGCGTCCCCTGAATACTGGACGTTGAGCGCCTTCGTCTGGATCTGGTTGCTCGTGAGCCCGGTCTGCACCAGGTTCATGACGGGAACGATCGACGTCGAGCCGATGGCCAGCACGATCAGGACGATCACCAGCATGTAGCCCCGCTCGCGCGTCCGCCCCCTCTTCATGGCGTGACCTCCGAACGAGGGACCACGGAGAAGGACAGGGACTTGGTGATCGCGCTCGTCCCCTGGACCGTGGAGGTCACGTCCAGCTGCACGATCCCGCTGGTGTCTTGGCAGAACGCGAGGTCGGTGACGTGCCGGGCGACGACCCCCACGACGCCGTCGTACTCGCGCATGAGGACGGTCGTGCCGGGCTCGATGGTGTACTCAGCGTAGTGCTCCGGGTCGGCCGCGCCCCAGCTGGTCTGGTCGGTCCAGCTCACACGGATGCTGGGCTGCGTCCCCGTCGTGCAATCGACCAGGGGCGCAAGCGTCGCCGGGTCCACGATCGTCCGCGCCACCGCGAGGTCCCGGTGCAGCCAGGGGGCGAGGCTGGCGACGTCCGCCGTGGCGACGGTCCTCGCGGTTATCTGTTCCGTGCCCTTGGTGAGCTGGAAGATCGTGCTGGCGATGAGCGGCATGACGAGGCCGGCGACCGCCAGGCCCACGATCAGCTCGAGGAGGGTGAACCCCCGCTGAACACGCATGCTCACCTGCTCGTCTTCAGGTCCGCGACGCTGGCCAGCGGTCTTCCCTCTCGGGAGACGATGGCTGTGACCTGCTGGATCTCCGCGATGGGGTAGCAGGTCGTAGCGTCGCAGTACTGCTTGATCTCGAGGGTCATCTCGAAGCCGGGGAGCAGCGTGACGCCCGGTGGTGGGACGGCGTAGGCGCCGGGGTCGTCTCCGGGAGGGATCAGGTAGGGTGACGTTGGCGGCTCGAAGTAGCCCTGGGCGCGGATGTGCTCCAGCTCGACGCGGACGAGGTTCTGCGCTGTCACCTTCGCGT
>JADFOF010000066.1 GCA_022563015.1 Planctomycetota bacterium | reverse complement strand
GCCCCCGGCACCAGCCCGGCCCTGAGCCGAATCGGCGCCGGCGAGATCCGAGGCATCTACCTCGAAGGCAACGTGTGGGCCGAATCGACCCTGGGCCGGACCGGGCCGATCGTCGGCGTCAACGACGAACGCTACAGCGTGCGCGCCCCAAAGATGTACTACGACGTCCAGCACAACCGCGCGCTCATGCTCGACGCGGTCTTCTGGACCTACGACCGGCGGCTGAGGCTGCCCCTGTACGTCCGCGCCGCCGCCATCCGCCAGGAGTCCGCCTCGCAGTATTCCGCACAGCGCGCCCGGCTGACGAACACCGCCTTTTTCAGCCCGCATCTGTCCATCGGCGCCCGGAGCGTCACGATCACCAGCACGCGCGAGCCGGGACAAGAAGACTCCCTGCTGGTCGACGCCAGGCACATCACCCTCGAAGCCGAGGGCTTCCCCATCGCCTACTTCCCGCGCTTCAGGGGCGACCCCACGAAGATCCCGATCCGAGACATTCGCCTGGAAGACTCGTCCGGCTCGGGCACGACGTTGAAGCTCACGTGGGACATGCTCAGCATGTTCGGCCTGCCGCGCCCGGCGGGCTTCGGGCTCGAACTGCTGACGGACTTCTACTTTGAGCGCGGCTTCGGCGGCGGCGTGAGCATGTCCATCGACGGGCCCGAGCACGAGGGCGAGCTGCTCTTGTACGGGCTGCCCAACGACACCGGCACCGACGTGCTCGTGACCGGCGACGAGATCAGCCACGAGGGCGAGGCGCGCGGCGTCGTCTTCGGGTGGTACCGCAGGCAGCTCGACAAGCTCTGGTCCCTGCGACTGGCGGTCGCCGGGTTCTCCGACCCGACCTTCGCCGGTGTCTTCGATCGCCCGCTGGCCCGCACCGGACGCGAAGCAACCAACCAGATCGAACTCATCCGCACGAAGGGCAACAGCCTGCTGTCGCTCACCGCCAACAGCGCGCTCAACGACTTCACGCCCAACGAGTTCCTCCAGCAGAGCCAGGGCTACACGATCGACCGCCTGCCCGAGATCAAGTACCTGCGCGTCGCCGACGATGTCTTCGCCAAAACCGCGCCCGGGCTGGTCAGCTACACGTCCGAAACCAGCCTGGGTCGTCTCCGCATGCGCTTCAACAGGCCCGACGCCCGCGAGATGGGCTTCTCCAGGATCCGGGACTCCATGCCGGCGTTCGGAATCGCGCCCGATGAATCGATCGCCGAAAGGCTGCGGCGCGAGGGCCTGACCGGCGTAAGCGTGCTCCGCTTCGACTCCCGCCACGAACTGAGCGCCGACCTGTCGGCCGGCCCGGTGAACATCACGCCCTTCGCCGTCGGACGCTTCACGGCCTGGGACAACGACTTTGACGACCTCTCGCCCGCCGAAGATGACAACATCCGCCTGTGGGGAGCGATCGGATCGCACCTGGGCACGACCATCCAGCACGTCGACAATACCATCGAGTCGCGAATGTTCGACCTGCACCGGATCCGGCACATCGTCGAGCCGGGCCTGACGTTCTGGATCGCCGGCACCACGATCGACCGCGTCAACCTGCCCGTGTACGACGAGAACGTGGAGTCGATCGCCGAGGGGACCGCGTGGCGCATCGGGATCGATCAGACCTGGCAGACGCAGCGCGGCGGGCCGGGCCGATGGCGATCGGTCGACGTCTTCCGCCTCAAGACCGACCTGGTGCTGGCTTCGGGCGACGTGGACCAGGAGTCCCCGATCGGTCGCTTCTTCAGCGATCGCCCGGAGCTGTCCAACCTGGGAAACTACGCCGTCGTGGACGGGTCGTGGCAGGTCACCGACGCGACCGCCCTGATCGCCTCCACCGTATACGACTTCGACATCAGCCAGCCCGCGACGACGGTGGTCGGCGGGCTCGTGCGGCACACGCCGGACTTTTCGACCAGCGGCGAGCTCCGATACGTCAACGCCGAGGACGCGACGTTCATCGATTTCGGCGCGCGGTATCGTCTCACCCGCACGTACGACGCCGCATTCCGGGCCGTCTACGACACCGACCAGCGCAAGTTCCAGCGCGTCGGCGGCGACGTGACCCGCCTGTTCCCGAACGTCTCCATCGGCTTCGGCGTCGCCTACAACGACATCATCCAGGAAACCAGTTTCTCGTTCAGCATCTCGCCGCTGGGCGTCAGAGGCCGCGGGGCCCGCCTTCGCGGGCTCGGATCCTCGAACGAACGGTTTAGACGCACCGAGGTTGGAGGATAGGATCGCCGCCCCGCGCGGGGTTCACCGCTGTCGACCCGCCGTCAACCCGGCCCACCGCACCGGGCCTCGGTCGGCGGATTGTCGTCGCTCACCGACATAGAATACCGCATGATCGTAACCGTCAACGGCGAGCCTCGCGAGATCGAAGACGGTGCGAGGCTGACCGATCTCCTCCGTGCGCTCCGGCTTTCGGACCAGCCCTGCGCCGTGGAGGTCAATAAAGAGGTCGTGCCCAGGCGAGCGCACGCCGACAGCGCGCTGCGCGAGGGCGACAAGATCGAGATCGTCACGCTCGTCGGCGGAGGATGATCTGCTGTGAGATTGCCTTGAAACCCAACCAGGGAGCCGATGATGGAATCGCACGTTGAGGCCAAGCCGAGCACAACGCCGTTGCGGCTCGGCTCGCGGACGTTCACCAGCCGCCTCATCGCGGGCACGGGAAAGTACGCCGACCCAGACACGATGCGGCGCGCCTTGGCAGCGGCCGAGGTCGAGGTCGTGACCGTCGCGGTTCGACGCGAACGCCTGATCGACGAAAAGGGCCGCTCGCTGCTCGACCACCTGGATCTGGACCGGTACACGATTCTGCCCAACACCGCCGGGTGCTTCACCGCCGACGACGCGGTCCGCGTGGCACGCCTCGGACGCGAACTCCTGGAACAGCTCGGCAACCCCGGCTCCGGGTGGGTCAAAGTCGAAGTGCTCGGCGACAAAAAGACGCTCCTGCCCGACCCCGTCGGCACCATCGAAGCCGTCCGAGAGCTCGTCGCCGACGGGTTCGAGGTGCTGTGCTATACCAGCGACGACCCGATCTCGGCCGAGCGGGTCAAGCTCGCCGGCGCTGCCAGCGTCATGCCCGCGGGCAGTCCCATCGGGTCGGGCCAGGGCGTCCTGAACCGCAACAACATCGTGCTCTGCCTCGAACTCCTCAAACAGGGCGACCCGGCCTACCCGGTCATCGTGGACGCCGGCGTCGGCGCTGCCAGCGACGTGAGCATCGCCATGGAGCTGGGCGCCGACGGCGTGCTGCTCAACACCGCCATCGCCCACGCACGCGACCCCGTGCTCATGGCACACGCCATGCGCGACGCCTGCCGCGCCGGCCGGGCGAGCTATCTCGCCGGCCGCATCGAAAAAAAGCTCTACGCCACGGCGAGCAGCCCCTTCGAGGGAGCGATCAGCTACATCCCGGGCGAGTGATCGGGCCCGCGATCGCGACCCGCACACGCCGATGCCATGACACGTCGCAGGTTTCGCATGACCCTCACACTGCACCACCGCCGCCGAACCCCGGCCCGGCGCGTTGAACCCGAGCTCATGGACGATCCGCGCCTTGACCCGCGCACGCACGCGCGGGCGCTCCGCGGGCTCGCCCGGCTGAACCGCCTGAGCCGCCCGGACTCCGCCCTGTGGCCCGACCTCGATCGCGCCTGCCGCGCCTCGACCGGGCCGGTGCGCCTGCTCGACCTCGCCACAGGTTCGGGCGACCTGCCGCTGAGGTTGCTCCGGCGAGCGCGGCGGCGAGGACGGTCGCTGCACGTGGACGGGTGCGACCTCAGCCCGCTGGCCATCAAGACCGCCCAGGCTCGAAGCCGGCGCTGCGGCCACGACGCCTGCTTCTTCCGCCATGACGTCATCACCCAGCAACTCCCGGACGGCTACGACGTGATCACCTGCTGCCTGTTCCTGCACCACCTTTCGCAAGAACAGGCGATCGGGCTGCTCTGTGAAATGAAGCGGGCCGCACGCCGGTTGGTGCTCGTGAGCGATCTGCGTCGGTGTCGGACCGGCCCGGCCGTCATCGGCGCCACCAGCCGCCTCCTGACCCGGTCGCACGTCGTGCACACCGACGCCGTGCGATCGGCCCGCGCGGCGTTTACCATGGAAGAGGCCGCCTCCATGGCCGCACGCGCTGGCATGGACGACGCGACGATCAGAAAAGGCGGACCGTACCGATTCGTGCTCTCCTGGTGGCGGAAGACCTCTTGATGAATGCAGCACCAGCCACGCTTTCGATTGATCGGGCCGACGAGCGGTCGTGGGACGTGGTCGTGGTCGGCGCAGGCCCGGCGGGATCGGTCGCCGCCGGGCAGTGCGCACGCTCAGGCGCCCGGACGCTCCTCATCGACAAGGCGTCGTTTCCTCGCACAAAGGTGTGCGGCGGGTGCCTCGGGCACGCGGCGATCGGGCTGCTCGACCAGATCGGCCTGGGCCCGTGCGCGCGGCGCGCCGAAGGATTCACCTACGATCGGCTGCACCTGGCGTGCCGGGGCCTTCACGCCCGACTGCCCGTCGCGCCCGGCATCGTCGTGGATCGCGGCGCCTTTGACGGCGCACTGGCGCACGCCGCGATTGATTCAGGCGCGATGCTCCTGTGCGGCGCCGTCGCCCTGGACAGCCGGTGCGAGCACGACGGCGAGTACCGCTTCGTACGCGTTCGAGCCAATGGCCATGAGCATCGGATCGCGGCACGGTGCGTGATCGCCGCGGACGGACTCGCCGGGCGGTTCATGACGGCTTCGACCGAAGAGCCCATGACCATCCGCCCCGCCTCCAGGATCGGCGCCGGAACCGTCGTGGACTCGTCCGCGGCGTACGAGCCGGGCGTGATTCACATGGCCGTCGGACGGGGCGGGTACGTCGGCGTCGTCCGCGTCAGCGAACGCCGGCTGATCGTGGCGACATCGCTGGATGCGGCGCGCCTGCGCGCGCTCGGCCACCCCGGCGCGCTCGCACGACTGTTGCTCGATTCGGCCGGGCTCCCACCCATCAACGAGATCGAGCACGCGAAGTGGAAGGGAACGCCCGGCCTGACACGCCGACGACGCCAGGTCGCTGCTCGCAGACTGCTGGCGATCGGAGACACGAGCGGATACATCGAGCCGATCACCGGAGAGGGCATGACCTGGGCCATCGCCTCGGCGATCGCCGTCGCCCCGATCGCCGTCCAAGCGGCAGAATGGGACATTCGCCTGGCGGCACGCTGGCGCCGCGACCACGCCCGGATCGTCCGCGCGCGGCAATGGCCCTGCCGACTCGTTCGCATTGCGCTGAAAAGCGATTTATTCTGCGCGGCGGTCGTTGGTGTATTGGGGGCGTCGCCGTGGGTCGGTCGCCCGCTTGTTTCTCGTATCAGCCGGCCGTACTCGGCCTTTCAATAGGTGTCCGGTATGCCACGCAATCCATGCCAAGCGTTCATTCACGGAATCGGAGTGGCGGCGCCGGCGCCGACCATCGGGCAAGCCCAGGCGGCCAGTTTCGCCGGACAGCTCTGCGGCTACACCGAACAGGAGTCCGCATGGGTCCATCGTCTGTACGAACGCACGCGCGTGCGCCAGCGAGGCTGTGCGGCGCTGAACGGCCACGACTCTGGCGAGGTCGGCCAGGGTCTCTTTCAGGTCGCGCAGAACCCCGACGACCTGGGCCCCGGCACCGCCGAACGCCTACGCTGGTACGCCCAATCCGCCCAGCGGTTGGCATTCGAGTCTGCATCGGAAGCCCTCGAGCGGGCGGATGTGCGCGGAGCCGAGATCACGCACCTCGTCACCGCGTCGTGCACCGGGTTCGAGGCGCCCGGCGTCGATGTTCGCCTCATCGACAGCCTCGCGCTCGATCGCGGCGTCGCCCGCACACACATCGGCTTCATGGGTTGTCACGCGGCGCTCAACGCCCTGCGCGTGGCGTCGGCCTTCGTCCGCGCGGATCCGCGGGCCAGGGTTCTCGTCTGCGCCGTCGAGGTGTGCAGCGTGCACTTCCACTATGGACGCCGACCCGACCGGATGCTCGCGAACGCGCTGTTCGCCGACGGGTCCGCCAGCGCGGTCCTTAGCTCGAAGCCGCGCCAGGGTTCGTGGGTGATACGCGCATCGGGCTCGCACATCCTGCCGGACTCGGCCGGCGCCATGACGTGGCGGATCGGCGACCACGGCTTCGAGATGTCGCTCTCGCCCGAGCTCCCGCGGCTCATCCGCGACAACCTCGGGGCATGGATAGACGAGTGGCTCAAGGGCTGTGGGCTGGACCGCCCGGGCATCGCTAGCTGGGCCATCCATCCGGGCGGGCCCAAAATTCTTGAAGCGGTGGCCGAGGCGCTCCAGCTGTCGCCCGACGCGCTGGACGCCTCACGCGCCATACTCGAATCCCACGGCAACATGTCCTCGCCCACCGTCCTGTTCATACTGGATCGGCTGCGGGCCGAGGGGGCCCACGGGCCCTGCGTGGCGCTCGGCTTCGGACCGGGGCTGGCCATCGAGGGCGTGCTGCTCGATGAGCCGCACCGATAAACGCGGGCCGGCGACCGGGCCGCACGCCACTGGAATTGATACACTCAAGCGCCCGTTACCCGTCACGAACACGGAGCAGAACCATGCCCACCGCGACCACCACAACCGTGAACCCCCCGTTCAACCTCCTCCAATGGATCGACGAGAACAAAGAGCACCTCAGGCCCCCCGTCTCGAACAAGCAGTTCTTCAATGAGGCCCAGGACGTGATCGTGTTCGTGTCCGGCGGGCCCAACACCCGCAACGACTACCACGTCAACGCCACCGAAGAGCTGTTCTACCAGATCCAGGGCGACATCTGCGTGGGGATCCGCGACGCCGACGGCTCAAACCCGCGCGACGTCATCATCCGCGAGGGCGAGATGTTCCTGCTGCCCAGACACCTCCCGCATCAGCCCCGCCGCCCCGCCGACACCGTCGGGCTGATCATCGAGTTCCCGCGCGGCCAGGCGGAAGACGCGCTGCACTGGTACTGCCCCAACTGCGACGCGCTCGTCCACGCGGCGAAATGGAAACTCAAACGAATCGACAAGGATCTGGCCGTCATCATGGAAGAGTTCTGGGAAGGCCCCGTCCAGAAGCGCACGTGCAAGAAGTGCGACACCGTAATCCAGCGCGCCACCGCGATCGACCCCATCCCCTCAGCTGACACATAGGACACGCAAACAACCGCGCTGGGATCCGCCGGCGCAGTCCACCAAGCGACTCACAGGCCACAAGCACACCTCTGCGCGATCGAAGTCCTCCCCACTTCGTCTCTCCGTCTCTTCGTCTCTCACCCACTGCGTCACTCAGTCACTTTGTCACTCCGTCACTTCCCCCTCACCGACACCCGCCAACAAACGCATTCTGAAAACACAAGAAATCAAAGATATCGCACACCGGCGTGCCGCTGCTCGCGCACGCGCACGCGTAGCCATCAGGGTCGCCGGCCACGAAGCTGTTCTGGAAGCACAGGAAGTCAAAGATGTCGAGCACACCCGTGCCCGTCGTGCGGTCGCAGTCCGCGTAGCACCAGCTAAAGGCGATCTCGCGCGCCATGTGCATGAACCCCGCGAAGTTCTCCACCACCGTGGGCAGGATGTATACCGCCTGGAGCGTGAACGGCCCGCGCATCTCGACGATAAAGGCCGGACGATCCAGCTCGCCAAACACCCAGTCCACGAAGATGCCACTACCGATGTACAGCGCGGCACCCCACCGCCCGCTCGTATAGTCGTACCGTGAGCTCGAGTGCTGCGCGTTGATGGCCTGGGCCATGTCGAATGCCAGGCCCTCCATCCGGGCCGACCCCGGCGGGGGCGCCGTCGTGTACCCCCACGGGCTCATCACCAGCTGCCCGTAGTTGTGATACGTGAGACCGACGGCGAAGTCGCGAACGGCGAAGGCGTCGCGAATAGCACGGGTTTCCGGCTCGCTGAACGGTGCCGTGCCGCGGTACGTGTTGCTGCTCGGTGAGGCGCTCGCGCCGGGGAACCCCCACTTATAGGAGTAGTTCCGGTTCAGGTCGACCCCCCACGTGCCGTTGCCGTTGTCGCGCCGGTTCTTGCGCCAGAAGCGATCGATCTGCGTGTACACCAGCCCGTCCGGGTTGACGATCGGGACGATCCACACCTCCGCCCGATCCAAGAGCGCCGTCACCGCCGGGTCCACCCCGTAGCCCGCCGCGAGCTGCTCGGCGATATACAGCGGCGCCTCCACGGCGATCCACTCCCGCGCGTGGTGGCACCCCGTGACGAAAATCGCCGGACGTGAACGGTCGATCGTGGCCGCGTCCGAACTGATGCGGATGCCGCGGATGCTTCGGCCCTCGATCGTCCGCCCCACCTCGAACAGCGCCGTCGTGACCGGATGGGCCAGGTTCAGATCGTCGAGAAACTGATACGCGGACGCGAGGTCGTGGTACTGACCCCACGGCCCGTCGCCGCCGAATCCCGGCTGCCCGCTCACCCGCTCCCACGTCGCGTAGATGTCCGCGTCGAGCACCTCCACAGCGTGCCCGGCCAGCTGCAGCCACGACAGCTCGCGCGCTGTGACGCGAAAGTCCAAGCCCAACCCGTCCGCCGAGCGACCGAACGGATCGAGATCGATGTCCGCAGGCAGCCGCAGCCCGGCCGGATCGCCGTCCATGCGAATGAGGATCTTCCGCTCGAACGATTCGCGCTCGACCTGAGCCCAGGCCGCCGAGCAGCACAAGACGCCGACGGTCACGAGTGTCTTTCTCATCGGAGCCTCCTTCGTGGTGTGCATCATTGTAACCGATAATCCTCGCGGCACTAGCAATTTTTTTCGACCGCCGTTCGGGTCGCACACGCCAGAATCGACGGCGGCGAGATCGAGCGGCACCGTGGATTCCGGCCCCAACCGATGCCTCTCCGCCGCCCGAATCGCTCCAAGGCCCGCACATCCCTGGCGTGAGACAGAGCCGGCGCCGACCGTGAATCGAATGGCCGTCTTTGTCACGGCCGACCGGGGCCAATACCATCTGCACGTGACGACCTCCACGCCGATGACGGAACCGATCGCGTTCACCGACTCGTCCGAGCGCCTCGCAAATACCATGGACGAGCGTGATGCCCTTGCATGGTGCCGGGACCTGTTCCACATCCCCGCGTCCCGCGCCCACCAAGACGGTCGCACCAGCGTCTACCTCGTCGGAAACTCGCTGGGGTGCATGCCAAAGGCCGCGTCGGAGCAGGTCGAGCGGGAGCTTCAGGACTGGCGACGCCTGGGCGTCGACGCCCACATGGAAGCGCGCACGCCGTGGTATTCATACCACGAGGTCTTACGCGACAGCGCTGCCCGCCTCGTCGGCGCCCTGCCCGACGAAGTCGTCATGATGAACAGCCTGACGGTCAACCTGCACCTGATGCTCGCCAGCTTCTACCGACCCGCCGGCACGCGCACCAAGATCATCATCGAAGACGCGGCGTTCCCGTCCGATTCGTACGCCGTGCAGAGTCAGATCGTCCATCACGGCCTGGACCCGGCCGAGCACCTGATCCGCCTGCTGCCGCGCGACGGCGAGCACACCCTGCGCACCGGCGATGTCTGTGCGCTTATCCGCGACCGTCGCGACGAGATCGCGCTGGTGCTGCTGCCGGGCGTCAACTACCGCACGGGCCAGCTCTTCGACATGGCGGCGATCACGAACGCAGCGCGCGAGGCCGGCGCCCGCGTCGGCTGGGATCTTGCGCACGCGGCGGGAAACGTCCCCATGTCGCTGCACGACTGCAAGCCGGACTTCGCCGTCTGGTGCACCTACAAGTACCTCAACGCCGGGCCCGGCTCGACCGCAGGGTGCTTCGTCCACCAGCGCAACGCGCGTGACACGTCGCTGCCGCGGCTGGCAGGCTGGTGGGGAAACGACCCCGCGACGCGCTTCGAGATGACCCCCGACTTTGTCCCCGTGCCACGAGCCGACGCCTGGAGCCTGTCGAACCCGTCAATCCTGTCAATGGCGCCGCTCAAGGCCTCGCTCGAGATATTCGAGCGCGTCGGGATCGAGGCCCTGCGGAATAAGTCCGTGCGTCTCACGGCGTATCTCGAGTATCTGCTGGGCGACGTAGGGAGCCCGCAGATCACGCTCATCACGCCCACCGACCCCGAGGCACGCGGGTGCCAGCTCTCGATCGCCGTGGCCGACGGCGCGCAGACACTGCACGAGACGCTCTGCCGAAGCGGCGTGCTGGTCGATTTTCGTCGGCCCAACATCATCCGCGCGGCACCGGTGCCTCTTTATAACTCGTTCCATGACGTCTGGTCGTTTGTGCAGGTGCTGCGCGGGCACGTTGCGCGATGACATCGTTCAGCTCACAGCACGTCCTGATCGTGGGCGCCGGGCTTGCCGGATCGCTCCTGGCGTGCTCGATGGCGAGGCTGGGGTTTCGCGTCACAGTCGCCGAGCGCCGCGCCGACCCGCGACGCGCTGGTGTGCTCGGCGGACGATCGATCAACCTCGCGCTCTCCTGCCGGGGGATCACGGCCCTGAAGCGCGAGGGACTGGACAGCCAAGTGCTGGCGGACGCGATCGCCATGCGCGGACGCATGCTGCACGATCCGTCGGGCACGCTGACGTTTCAGCCCTACAGCGCCAACCCCGCCGACGCCATCAACAGCGTCTCGCGATCAAAGCTCAACCTCGCGATGCTGGACGCGGCGGCGGCGTTCCAGAACGTCCGTTTTCGCTTCGATCTTCGATGCGTTGACGTGGATCCTGACGCCACGGCCGCCGAGTTTCGCGGCGAGCCCACCGGCGAAACCGTCACCATCGAGGCCGACGCCATCATCGGCGCCGACGGCGCCTTTAGCGCCGTTCGCGGCGCCATGCAAAGAACCGACCGCTTCGACTACAGCCAGACCTATCTCGAACACGGGTTCAAGGAGCTGCTCATCCCGCCGGCAATCGAGTGCGGCGTCGACCCGGACGAGCACGACGGCTTCGCGATGGACCCTCACGCCCTGCACATCTGGCCACGCGGCGGCTCCATGATGATCGCGCTCCCCAACGCGGACCGGACCTTCACCTGCACGATCTTCTGGCCGTTCAACGGCGCACACGGGTTCGACGCGCTCGATCCCGACGATGCCCACACCGTCCGCGAGTTCTTCACGCACCAGTACCCCGACGCGGCGGCGATCATGCCGACGCTCGAGCGCGAATACCGGACCAATCCGGTCGGATCGCTCGTGACCGTGCGCTGCAGCCCATGGCAGATCGCGTCGCGACTCGTGCTCGTGGGAGACGCGGCCCACGCGATCGTGCCGTTCTTCGGCCAGGGGATCAACGCGGGCTTCGAGGACTGCCGCATTCTGGTCGAGTTGATCGAGCAGCTGGGCGAGCTCCCACAGGCCATCGAGCGCTACGCCCAGGTGCGCACAATCGACGCGGACGCGATCGCCGACATGGCGCTGGAGAACTTCATCGAGATGCGCGACACCGTCGGCCACGAGGCATTCCTCTACGCCAAGCGGATCGAGCAGACACTCCACGCCCACATGCCCGATCGCGTCGAGCCGAAGTACAATCTCGTCAGTTTCTCGAACATCCCGTACGCCCAGGCCAAGCGGCGCGGGGAAGAGTTCGCTGCGCTGGTCGGCCGCGTCGCCGACGCGGTTCCGTTGAGTGAATCGCGCGCGTTAGCCGACGACGAGTGGCGCGCCCGGGTGATCCGCCACGGC
>JADFOF010000403.1 GCA_022563015.1 Planctomycetota bacterium | reverse complement strand
CGCGGGCGGCAGGCTACTCGAACTCGCGGGTGACGGGGCGGGGGCGGTAGTAGGGGAGCATCGGGATGTCGCGCATCGTGAGCAGGCCGACCTGGTTGCTGCGGGCGATCGCGGGGATGCAGTTGGCGACGATCGCCGCTGTCGCGCTGTCGCCCTGGATGCCGCCCGGGATCAACATGCGCACCGGCGGCTTGCCGTCGATCTCGATCGCGTCGCGTGGTTCGCGCACACCGAGCGACATCTCGAGGTCGAGCCGGATCACCTCGTTGCCGCCCATGACGCCGCGCGCCGACTGGCGCAGGCCGAGCGCGTAGCCCTTCTCGACGGAGTAGAATTCGGTCTTCTTGCGGTCCTTCGCTACAACGGGTTCCAGCGTTTCGAGGACGTCTTCGAGGTGCCAGCCCAGCGTGTCGGAGATCATGAAAACGGACTCGCGGAGGCCGACGTGGCCGATGACACCGTCCGTGGCGCCCCTCTGGAAGCCCTGCGGGCTGAGGCCGACGCCGGCCTTTCGTTGCAGTTGAATGCGGCGCTGGCTGACGTCGACGATGCGCTCCACGCGGATCGACTTCACGCCCTGAGTGACGGTCAGCATCATCAAGGGGAGCAGGTCCATCACGAAGCCCGGGTTGACTCCCGTTCCCAGGATGCGCACGCCGCTTTCGCGGGCACGGCGGTCGAGTTTGTTGGAGATCTCGGGGTATCGCACCCACGGGAAGGCAAGCTCCTCGCAGGTGGAGATGACGCTTTTCTCGGCGGCCACGATGTCCAGGATTTGGGGATAGACCTCGGTAAGTGAGGAGCCCGTGGAGTGCAGGATGACGTCCGCGAAGGTGTCGTTGAGCACGGGCTCGACGTCGTACTGGACGGGGATTCCCAGGGTGTGGCCGACGTCAGCGGCCTCGCCCAGGTCGCGGCCGGATTTCGACGGGTGAGCGTCGATGGCAGCGACGATCTCGATATTGGAGTTGTTGAGCACAGCACGCACGATCTCGGAGCCGATGGCGCCGATGCCGTAGTGAATCGTGCGGATTTTATCCTGGTCCAATCGCCTCTCCACGTTCCAGGGCACGGCCTTGGCGGCGGACTCCTCGCTGAAGTCGCCGAAGCCCTGTTCCTTAGTGGTCGCGTCTTCGTCGCTCATTATGGCAGTGTTGCGGGCACGGAATGGCTATGCCCTACTTATTAAAAGTCGGATTTCGGCCCAAACGTTACATTAACTAACGCAGGACTCGGCGAATTCATGCGCTAGTTCGTTGAAAGTGTCCGGTGCTTCGAAGTAGACGGAGTGTCCTGCGCCCGGCACGACGACCATCCGTGAGCCCGGGAGCAGCGAGTGAGCGATCTCCATCAGAGACACCGGGAACACCTCGTCGTGCTCGCCGCCGATGAAGAGTACCGGCATCGTTAGCGCCGCCAGCTGTTCTCGCGTGGCGCCGGTTTCCGTAGGTCGCTCGAGGGCGCGCAGACGCTGGACCTGCCGCGCCCGGTCCAGACGGTTCGGGCCGTTCTCGTTGAGGAGGCGTATCTGCTTGTAGAGGAAGGCGCGGTCCTTGTGCTGGCGTGAGAACGCGGGCGCCAGCGCTCGCTTGATCTTTTCCGTGCTGCGGCGCTTCCAGACCTGTTGCGCAGCCTTACGCTGGTCGTCGCTCGCCGCAAGCCAGACTTCGCGTCGCATGCCGGCGAACGTGTTCGACATGAGCAGGCCCTTGACGCGCTTCGGCTGCGCGATCGCCACACCGAGGCAGGTGTAGCCGCCCATCGACTGGCCGGCCAGCACCGCCTCCTCGATCTCGAGGTGGTCCAACAACGCTCCCAGGTCCTCGATGAACGCCTCGGGCCCACGATCGTCCGTGTCGTGCGAGAGGCCCCAGCCGCGGTGGTCGAACGTTATCGTGCGCCAGTGCCGGGACAGCATGGGCACCTGCTGCCACCAGCTCAGGTGGTTGCCGCCCGCTCCATGGGCGAGAACGATCGGCGTGCCTTTGCCGTGCTCCTCGTAGTAGAGCTCGATGCCGTTAACCGGTGCGAAGGGCATAGCGGGATCGTAACCGGCGGGAGAGCCGGGCCGCAACAATCCACAATTGTTGATAAGAAATAGGCAAAAGTCATAGCATTTACCACGGTACCTATCTTAGAATGGGCGTAGATGACAGACGCCCCAAGTACCCTGAAGCCCCGCAGTGACGGGACGAGTGCTCCCCGGCGCGGTCGAAGGCGCTCATCGACTTCCTCAAAGGCAGAATCAGCGCCCGCCGACGTCGCACAGGACCGGCGCACGAGCAGTGCCGGCCCGAGCCGCCACCGCCGCCGAAATGTCGGTGGCCCGGACGAAGCGAAGAAGCCGGCGGACCAGGTAGCGGCGCCCACGGAGAAGAAGCGCCGTCCGCAGCCTTCCAGGCAGGCCGACAAGCCCGCCGAGCCCGAAGCCAGGACCGAAACAGCGCCGAAGAAGCCCACGCGCCGAGGCTCTCGGGGCGGCCGAAAGCGGACCGCTGCAAAGGCCCGGGCGAAGGC
>JADFOF010000402.1 GCA_022563015.1 Planctomycetota bacterium | reverse complement strand
ATGCGCCACCGGCCGGCGGAGTCGTGGGCGCTGGTCCGCGAGCTGACTGAGGGCGCGGCGACGTAGGGGCGCACGGCGTGCGCACGCGCTAGCGCCGCAGGGGCGCGAGCGCCATGACCAGCGGCACCGGCGCCATGATCGCCGCCGACAGGAAGAACACCGAGGCGCGGTCGCCCGTCACGCTGACCAGCAGGCCCGCTAGCAGCGGCGCGATGAGCCCGGCGACGAAGCTCGTGGCGAACATGAAGCCCACCACCGTTCCCTGAGCGTTCGGCGGCGCCGAGTCCATGGCCGCCGCGTTGGTCACGTCCTGCACGGTCCAGAGGAACACGCCGGTGAACGCGATCGCGATCATCAGCGGTACCCCCGACCCGGCGATGCCCATCGCCGCCATCCCCACCGCGATCGCGCCCATCGCGACGACGAGCGGGATGCGCCGGCCGATGCGGTCCGAGAGGTACCCGAACAACGGTCCCAGCGGCACGCCCAACAGCGTCAGGAGCGCGATGTGGAAGCCGACGCCACGGCTGTCCATGCCGAGGTCGTTGGCCAGGTAGAGCGGCAGGAACACGAGCAGCCCGAAGTGCGCGAACGACCGGGAGAAGTTCGCGTAGGCGAGGGTCCTATAGACGGGGTACTGGAGCAGGGTGAAGAAGTCGCGGACCCGTACCGGCTCGGTGCTCTTCGGCCGCTCGATGGGCGGCGCTCCGGAGAGCATCCAATAGAGGCCCGCGGCCAGTGCGACCGCCGGGATGGCGCTCACGATCACGTAGATGCGCCAGTCGTCGCTCAGCACCGCGGCCAAGATGAGGCCCACGCCGAGGGGGCCGAGCGCCTCGCCGGCGCCCGAGCCCGCGCCGTGGAAGGCGATGGCCATGCCGCGGCGCTCCGCGAACCGGCTGGCAAGCATCGAGATGGCGGGCGGGTGCCAGAAGGACGCCGCCATGGCGGCGAGCGCGAAAGCGCCCGCGACGCCCCAGACCCAGGGCAGGAATCCCGCCAGCATCATGGCGAGGGCGACCAGCAGGAACGACACCGGCAGCATCACGGCCCAGTGCCGCTGCAGCCGGTCGGCGACGTAGCCCGCGAAGAAGTTCGGCAGCCCGGCCCCGGCGGAGCGGACGGTGACGAACGCGGAGATGGCGAGCGCGCTCATGGCGTACTCGCGCTCGATCAGCGGGAGGAAGACGGCGAACGCCGCGAGATACCAGTGCTTGAGGCCGTGGCCGACGGAGATGGTGGCTATGTAGGCGGGCCCGCTCGCTCGGAACGAGGAACGCTGAGCCGGCTGGCTACTCACCCCCGAGCTCCGCGACCGCTTCGGCCAGGTCGACGGTGCCTTCGTAGACCGCCCGCCCGACGATTGCACCCTCGACGCCGAGCCCCGCGAGCGTGGAATTGAGACGATCCGGGTCATCATGAAGGACGGCAAGGTCTACAAAAACACGCTTTGACGAGATCGGTCCCTTCCTGGAAAGGATCGGGCGCGCCGGCGGTTGAGTTCTCGCCCCTTCCGTCTGGGGCACCGCATATACTGGAGAGCAACCATGATTCGAGGCATCCACCACACCGCGATCTCGTGCATCGACATCGACCGGTCTGTTGCGTTCTATCGTGACCTGATCGGCTTCGAGCTCGTGATGGAGTACGACTGGTCCGAAGGACAGGTCGACACCAACCGCACCCACGCGTTGCCTGAAACCGCGTCGCGGGTCGCGATCCTGCGCTGTGGAAACGCGATGCTCGAGCTGTTTCAATATCGAACGCCAAAGCCTCGTCCGGTCGACCCTGAGCGCAAGCTCATCGACCACGGCATCATCCATCTCTGCATCGACGTCAAAGACATCGGCGGCGAGTACGAGCGGCTGAAAGCGGGCGGAATGAACTTCCACTGCGATCCCGTCGACTACGGAAGCTGTCGCTGCACCTACGGACGTGATCCCGACGGCAACGTGATCGAGCTGATCGAAGTCCACAGCGCCGATGATCCGATCTATCTCGAGGTTCCGAAGCGCTCGTGAGCCTCGGTCGCGACGATCTGGTGCTCTGCGCGGGACCGATTCCGCAAGCCGGACTGGTGGAACGCATGGAAGTGGCCGCGCAAGCGGGTTTTCGCGGGCTCTCGCTCTTCCTCGCCCACTTGGGCCAGGCCCGGGCCGACGGTCACGACGATGCAGACCTGCGTATGCGTCTGGACGACCTCGGTCTCGAGATCGCCGAGCTCGATCCGCTGCTCGACTGGGTTCCCGACATCGGGCTCGGCGGCGCAGCCAGCGATGAAGGCGCGGATATGTTCCAGTACGGCGAGCCCGAGTTTTATGCCGCGGCTGAAGCCCTGGGTGCGCGTTCGATCAACGCCGTGTACTTTGGCGATCGAGCGGTCCCTGACGAAGTCCTGGCCGAAGCCTTTGCGGACCTCTGCGACCGTGCTGCCGATCACGGGCTGCTGGTCCATCTCGAGTTCCTGCCGTGGACCCAGGTCCGTGACGTCAATATCGCTTTCAAGATCGTTGAAGAAGC
>JADFOF010000401.1 GCA_022563015.1 Planctomycetota bacterium | reverse complement strand
GCAGCCGAGCGCTGTGAGTTCAGCGATGTTCTGGGCGCCGATGCCGCCGATCGCCAGGTGCGGACGGGCCGATAGCTCCGGGTCCGCAAGGACCTCTTCGAGAAATGCGGGCCCGGCGACGCCCGAACCGGGCTTGGTCGAGGACGAGAACATCGGGCCGAGCCCCAGGTAGTCCGCGCCGCGCCCAAGCGCGTCATGGGCCTGGTCGAGCGTGCTGGTCGAGACCCCGATGCGCAGGCGTCGGGCGACCAGCCGGCGGACCTCCTCGATCGGAAGGTCGTTCTGCCCCAGGTGGACCGCGTCGGCGCCCGCGGCCAGCGCGATGTCGGCGCGGTCGTTGATGGCCAGCTCGGCCCCCGCGTCTCGCGTCAGCCCGGCGAGCACCCTGGCCCGCCGGAGCAGCTCGGCGTCGGGGAGGGACTTCTCGCGCAGCTGGATGCAGTCCGCACCGGCGGCGAGCGCGGTCAAGGCCACCTCCTGCCACGGGCAATAGGTGCACAGCGACTCGCTGATCAGCACGCACAGGCGCCATTGCCGGTGCGCCCGGGTGGGCAGCGCCAGCGTCAGCGCGCGGTCCACGTCGTACGCGCGATATCGAAGCTCCTCGAGCATCGCGGCCCCGGACCCGCCCGCCACGACCTTGGCGCACTCTTCGAGGCTTCGCAGTGACTCGGTGAGCCTGCTGGCGGCGGCGGCGGCGACGTCGGCAAGCCCGTCGCGACGCGTCTCACGCTCGGTCGTGATCGTCGTGCCGACATCGCCCTCGACATCGCGCGACGCCGCCAGCCGCGCGTGGTCGTACCCGAGCGACACCAGCGCCGCGGCCAGATCGTGGCGGATCTCCTTGATCCGCTCCGTCAGCTCCGCGTCGTCCAGGACGAAGCGTGCGAGATCCTCCATGACGCGAAGGGCCTCGCGAGCGCGGTTGGCGTTGGCGTCGATGATGCGATCGGCTCGGTCCAAGGCTGATTCACTCGGGTGTTTCCGACAGCGCCTCGGCGCGCGTCTCGCGGTAGGCGATGATCCGCTCGTGCAGGGCGCTGTCGCCGGTCGCGAGGATCTGGGCGGCGAGGATGCCGGCGTTGGTGGCCCCCCAATTCCCGACCGCCAGCGTCCCGACCGGGATCCCCGGGGGCATCTGCACCATCGACAGGAGCGAATCGAGCCCGCCGCCGAGATCGGTCCTGATCGGCACCGCCAGGACGGGGCGCAGCGTGTGGGCGGCGATGACACCGGCCAGGTGTGCCGCTCCCCCGGCCCCGGCGATGAACACCCGCGCGCCCGCGCCCTCCACCTGTCGGATGTATTCCACCAGCCTGGCCGCCTTGCGGTGGGCTGAAATCACCTTCGCCTCGTGCGAAACACCGAGCTCCTCCAGCACGTCGCAGGCCCGTTTCATGGTGGGCCAGTCGGATTTCGAGCCCATGAGAACGGCGACGAGGGGATTTGCATCGGCCATGGTGGATGGAGTGTAGGTGTGATAAACTATGGTGGGCCCGAGGCGGGATATCGCAGAGGTCGATCCATGCACACCACGGGACAACGCGGCTCGCGCGAGGTAGTGGTGCAGTGCCGAGGCGGCGGCAGCAATCCGTACGCGGTCGAACCGATCGATCTCGAAGCAGGCCCGCCCAAGCCCGACCTGCCCGGGACCGTGGTCCTTCGGCGGACCCGGGACGAGCTCTTTGACGCCATCGCCGCGGACGTGTTCGTGCAGGCCCGGGCGTGCGTGCAAGCGTTCGGCGATTTCCACCTGGCGGTCTCGGCCGGCGACGGACTGAACCCGCTGTACCAGCGGCTGATGTACGACCCCAACCTGCGCTCGATCCCGTGGAAGCGGACGCACCTGTGGCTCACTTGTGAGCGTTGCGACCCGCCCCCGGGCACGCGAAGCGCACAGAGCCAGATCGAGGAGCTGATCGTCGATCCGTCCGACATTCCCGGCACGCAGGTGCACTTCATCCCCGCGGCGCAGCCCGACGCCGACATCGGGTATGAACGCGACCTGAGGGAGTGCCTGGAGTGGCGAGAGAAGGGGCACGATCGGCTGGACTGCGTGCTGCTGACGCTCGGGTCGCGCGGTGAGATCGCGGGGCTGAACCCCGGGCCGCCGTGCACGGACGATTCCGGACGCCTGGCCGTGCTGACCCGCGACCCCACGGATCAGAGCGCGGCGTCGGTGACGATGACCCAGCGGCTGATCAACGCGTCGCGATTCGTCGGGATTCTGGCGGTCGGGACAGCCGTGCGATCGGTCCTGGCGCGGATCGAGTCTCGCAGGGTGTCGGACGCGGAGGTTCCCGTGGTGGGGATCGATCCGGTGGGGGGCGAGCTGCGGTGGTACGTGGACAGCCGGGCCGGCGGCGGATAGGCGACGCGCCCGCCCACGCCGCGGGGGTATGGTTGTGCGTCTATGCCGTCGCTTTCAATCGAGCCAAACGAGCGGGTCACGTTTCGCGTCGCGTATCGCGACGACGAACTTGTTGTCGTGGACAAGCCGGCGCGCGTCGGCAACCAGGCCGGGCTCGGGCAC
>JADFOF010000400.1 GCA_022563015.1 Planctomycetota bacterium | reverse complement strand
AAAGCCAGCCCTGCCGACGAAAAGGTCAAGCGGCCCCACGCCCGAGCCTCGACTGAAATCCGTCGCTCCAAGGGGCACTATGTGATGAAACGAAACACCGAATCCGGTCCACTCGAACCCGGCGATGTCCTTACTGTCATACTCGCGCAAAGCCCACGGCAATTTGTTGTCGCTCGTTGACATCGAGCCAAAGATCGTCGAACCGCCTCGAACCGGCGACCAGACTGCACACCCCGTCGCCGCCGCGACCACAATCACAAACGAAACAACCGGAACCCACACCCACCGAAAAAGCGCTCGCAGGAAAGATGGAACACGAAACGGCACCGCTTAGCCTTTCATGGCAGTTTGCGATCGTTGCCAGATACTTGTTGAACTACGTCACTTGCAGCACTCATCTGAAGCGCCCCAATCCTTGGCCAGTCGGATGATGTCCTGTTCAAGCCAGCCGACAGCGTTTGACTTTCGCTGGCCGCGATACTTGAACGCTGCTTCGCCTGAGATGTACAGATCAAGTTGAGCACAGTCCAACTCGAATATTCTGATGAAGAGCTGGTCGACGGTGGGATCGCCGAACAAGCGTTCGTTTGCGTAGTCAAATCTGCGGAAACAGTTGTCGATGAAGTAATCGAGTTCGCCCAGCAAATCGATCGGCTGATCGCCGCCGTCAGCGATTCGACGCATGTAATGGTAGATCAAGAAGAGCGTTGCCTTGTCTTCGTCCAGGATTGGGATGTTCAACTCGGTAAAGACCCTCAGGATGGCCTCATCCGGGTAGGAGGAGCAGTCAGAATCGAGCGCAAGTTCTCGCACCGCATCCGTATAGATGCCTGCATCGAGCGCGGCGTCAGCCAGTTTGATCGCATCCTCGCATTCAAGCTTGCCGAGCGGGTGTTTCGCTGCCGCCAGACGCATCGCGCTGCGAATCGCCTGCTGCTCCGGGCTGTCGTTGAATTCGAATTTCGCCATTACGCGCTGCCCCACTCTGGAATGCCCGCATCATATCAGATTCTCAGCGGGCCGTGTGCTCCCGTCGGCTACATCACCAGTGAATCCAAGCTGGAAAACCCAATCGGCTCCTTTGTATAGAAAGGCTCCGCCGCCTTCGTCCCGATCCGCGAGCCGAAGTACGTTGCGCTCGCGTCCATCCAGTCCACGACCTTTCGGTTCTTCTCGGGCAGCACGAACTGTGTGTGGTACGCGATGATCGACTCGCGCTTGCGCTCGACATAGCCCGTGATGTCGATGAGAAAGTTCGGGTCCGCCACCCAGCGCAGGTGCGTCGCGTAGTAGTAGAACAGCCACTTCGGGTAGCACGGCGGCTGCCCGTCGTCGCCGGGCATGTCGATCTTGGTCAGCTTGGCGTCGAAGCGTGCGTCCTCGACCACGCGCGTCACCGCCCGATGGTCCGGGTGCGCGTCCTGGAAGTAAGGCGTGAAGATGATGTCCGTCTGATGCGCGCGGATGGCCCCGGCCATGAGATGACGGTTCTCGATCGTGTGCATGACCTCACGATTGGGCAGACCAAGCAGCCGCCGCCGCACGGGCGTGCCGTTGGCTGGCGACAAAGCCACCGCCGCCGCCGCTGCTTCTTTGGCGCGCGTGGCCGGGTCGCCATACGGCGTGGGCTCGCCATCGGTCACGTCCAGCAACAGCACATCGTGCCCCTGCTCGGCGAGTTTGGCGATCGTCCCGCCCATGCCGAGTTCCTGATCGTCCGGGTGCGGGCCGACCACAAGAATGTTCGCCATCGTGATGTTCCTTTGATCTGAGTTCAACGCGAAGGTCGCGAAGAGCGCGAAGAGGAAAGAAGTCTTGGACTGGAAGAACCCGGCGGCAACGCGCCGCCAAAAGACCCATGCTCTGCTCCGGTCCTCATCTGTTTGGCTTCGCGTTCTTCGCGTCCTTCGCGTTAGAAAACTCCGGCACGACCGCACTGAGCACTAGTTGCCCTCGCCGCCCACGACGATCAGGCGGTAGAACACGCGGCCGTCGTCGCTGTCCGTTTCGAGTTCCACGCTCGCCAGGCGTTCGGGCTTCTCGGTGGCGAAGAATCCGCCGCCACGAAACGCGTACGAATACTCGTCGCGGAACTCTCGCAGCCGCAGGCGGAGTGTCTGCCCGACGGCGAGCCCGTCGATCGGCCTCGAAAACCAGCCGTTGAGCCACAGCGTCGAGGCCCCGAACGCACGGGCCGTGGTGTTCGTCAGCTCGAGGTGGCTGGTACCTCGGAAGACCTGGATGTCGAGCGTGACGCCGCGATTGGGCCGCTCGGGATAGCTCCGGGCATAGTCCACCGGCGTGGGTGTCGAGCTGCACCCGGCTGACACCATAATGCCGGCGCCCGTTCCCAGGGCCATCGCCACACACGCGCCGGCCGTCATCACGCCACTTCGTCGTCTCATGCACCTATCGTCGCAGGGATGGGCGTGAAGAGCAACAACGCGACCGAACGATCTTCAGCCGTCGCCCCCGGGCTGACCGACGCCGACCCGCGCCGGATCGCCGGGCGGCTCCTGGAACAATTCCCCGACGGCGGGAT
>JADFOF010000399.1 GCA_022563015.1 Planctomycetota bacterium | reverse complement strand
CTTCCAAAGTTCGCGTTCCATGCTTTTCTCCCGTGCAAAAGGAACCAAAGCATGGGCGCGACTTTGTGCGCGCGCCACCCTGACAAGCGCCGAACGGCGCATAATCCTCCGTCGGCGACGGGGGAGGAGGACCGCCCCGCTGGCGCAGGGGGCTCTGATCGGAGGGATCAGCTTGCGCTCATCGCGGCGGCCATGGCTTTGCCCATGTCGGCGGGGCTGTCGGCGACGGTGACGCCGGCGGCCTTGAGGGCGGCGATCTTCGAGTCCGCTGTCCCCTCGCCGCCCGAGATGATCGCGCCCGCGTGGCCCATGCGCTTGCCGGGGGGCGCGGTGCGGCCGGCGATGAACCCGGCCACGGGCGTTGTGACATTCGCCTTGATGTACGCTGCCGCCGCCTCTTCGTCCGTGCCGCCGATCTCGCCGATCATGAGGATGCCGTGCGTGTCCGGGTCGGCCTCGAAGAGCGTGATGCAGTCGATGAAGCCCATGCCCCGCACCGGGTCGCCGCCGATCCCCACGCACGTGGACTGCCCGAACCCGGCGTTGGAGGTCTGCCAGACGGCTTCATAGGTCAGCGTGCCGGAGCGGCTGACGATGCCGATGTTCTTGCCGAGCTTGGACTCGCTCTTGTGCGTGTGGATGTAGCCGGGCATGATGCCGATCTTGCACCCGGCGTTCGTGTAGGTATCGTCGCTGCTCTCGCCCGAGCCGGTCTTCGGGCCCGGCGTGATGACGCCCGGGCAGTTGGGGCCGATGAGTGTGATGAGATTCCGGGCCGGATTCTCGTCGGCCGCGCGGGCCGCGAGGTTCATCTCATCCAGCGACGCGCGCACGCGGATCATGTCCTGCACCGGCACACCCTCGGTGATGCAGCAGATGACACGGACACCGGCCTCGGCCGCTTCCAGAATCGCGTCGCCCGCGAAGGCCGGGGGCACGAAGATCATCGTCGCGTCGGCCCGGGTCTCGCGCACGGCCTGCTCGACGGTATCGAAGATCGGCAGCCCGTTGGCGTCCGTGGTCCCGCCCTTGCCCGGCGTCACCCCGCCCACCATCTTGGTGCCGTACTCGCAGCACCCGCGCGTGTGGACCGCCCCGAACGAGCCGGTGATGCCCTGGCAGATGACCCTGGTGTCGGCGTCGATGAGGATGGACATATCGATCTCCGTGTGTGGGAGAGCACGGTAGGGAAAGGGATTGTGGCCTTCAAGGCTTGGTCGCGACTCAGCGCGCGGCCCGGGTTCGTATACTCGCGGCGGGAGGGCTGCGGATGCGTGTGATCGTCACCGGGCAGGTCGGGATGGACAAGAAGGCGTACCTGGCCGGTGTGGCCGCCCAGGCCGACCGGATCGGCGATGCGATCGATGTCTACCACGTGGGCGATCAGATGTACGCCGAAGCGCCGGATCTGAGCCCGGGGCGGATCCTCGACCTGCCGCTGTCGAGGCTGACGTCGCTGCGACGGGCGGTCTTTCGCGACATCATCAACGACTCGGCCGGGCACGAGAACGTCATGGTCAACACGCACGCGACGTTCCGGTGGCGGCACGGGTTGTTCTCGGCGTTCGATTTCGACCAGGTCGAGGCCTTCAAGCCGGACCTGTTCGTCTGCCTGGTGGACAACATCGAGGTGGTGCACCATCGGCTGCACCGCGACTACGAGATCGACGCCACGCTCAAGGACTGCATGGTCTGGCGCGAGGAGGAGATCCTGGCGACGGAACTGCTGAGCAAGGCTGTCCGGGGATCGCGGTTCTACATCCTCAGCCGCGGGCGGCACATCCCCACGACCCGCACGCTGCACCGGCTGGTCTGCGACCCGGGCGCGCGAAAGGTGTACCCGAGCTTCCCGATGAGCCACGTCGTGGACATGCCCGGGGTGCTGGCGGAGATCGACGCCTTCCGCGACAGGCTGGCCGAGCGGTTCATCACCTTCGACCCCGGCGACGTGGACGAGAAGCTGCTCCTGGAGCGGGCGATCGAGGCGGCGCGTGTCGGGGACGAGTTCATCGAGGCGGGCGGAGAGCTCGCCGGGGCGGGAGAGGGCGAGCCGGACGCGGGCGCCTTCGTGCGCCCGTTCAAGGTTTCCGTCCGCGAGGTGCTCGACATCGCCGGCGACATCGACGGGCAGATCTACATGCGCGACTTTCGGCTCATCGATCAATCGGACATGATCGTCAGCTTCATACCCGAGTTGCCCGGCGGGCTGCCGGGCCTGTCCAGCGGCGTCGAACGCGAGCTGCACCACGCCTTCGAGCACACCAAGGAGGTCTACATCGTCTGGAAACCGAAGCGCACGCCGAGCCCGTTCATCACCGAGACCGCGACGCAGGTCTTCTCCACGGTGGACGAGGCGATGTCATACTTCGAGCGCAAGGGCATGGTCGGGCAGGGGAGCCTGTTCGAGCAGTAGCGTGTCCTCAGAACACATGTCGCGTCGAGATGTGTCTACGACGCCGAGTCTGAGTCCGCGAAGGCTCGGATCACGCTTGTGAACGGAGGTATCCGAGCCTTCGCCCGCAGCGGGCTCAGACTCGGCGTCAGCGCGTTA
>JADFOF010000065.1 GCA_022563015.1 Planctomycetota bacterium | reverse complement strand
GGGATTGGCGTCGCTGCGCGAATGCCGGGTGGGACCAGATCCGGGCGGCGCTGCCACGGTTCTGCTGGCGATACTGCTCGAAGGCGACCTGCGGCGCGAGCAGTTGCAGGAGCTGCGGGATCCATTCCTCGCCGTCGCCGACCTCGCCGATGAAGCCGGCGTCCTGGGCGGCGTTGGTGAGGAGGAACCAGTGCGCGTCGTCGGTGGCGTCGTCTCGAAGCGCGAAGATGCCGCCCGGGGCCACGTATTGCGGGGCGATGGAGCGGAGGGCCGCGAGCTCGCGAGAGGAGAAGTCGAGATCGGCCTGGCGGATCTTTCGGCCCTGCATCCTGGCAACCACCGGCCCCTTGGGGTTGATGCCGAAGCGCTGGATGGCCTGGGGCATGAGGAATGCCACCATCAGCAGGCTGCCGAACACCACCAGGATGAACTTGTTGTACTTTCGAAGGAATTTGAGCACTGTGTTGCTCCGCGTTCATGAAAGCGGCCGACCGGTCGAGCCGATCGGCCGAATCGCTCGGGTTCGGCGTGGCTTATCGGTAGAACTCGATGATGAGGTTGGTGTTGACGTCGAAGGGGACCTGGTCCGCGGTGGGCAGTGCGACGGCGGTGGCCTTGAGCTCCGCGGGGTTCACCTCGATCCAGCCGGGGATCTCGAGGCCGGCCATCGATTCCATGTTCTCGCGGACGAGCTTGTGGATCCGAGGCTTGAGTGTGATGGTGTCGCCGGGCGAGACGGAGAAGCTGGGGCGATCGACCTTGTGATCGTTGACAAGGACGTGGCCGTGCGTGACCAGCTGCCGGGCGGCCCAGATGGTCCGCGTGAAGCCGGTGCGCCGGATGATGTTGTCCAGTCGTTGTTCGAGGATCTGGAGGAGGACCTCGCCGGTGTTGCCCTGGCGTCGTGCGGCCTCATCGATGTAGCGTCGGAATTGCTTTTCGAGTACGGCGTAGTGGTATCGGAGCTTCTGCTTTTCGACCAGCCGCACGCCGTAGTCGCGCAGGCGTCGGCCGCGGTACCCGTGCACGCCGGGCGGGTTGCGCAGGCGGTCGTTCGAGGTGTGCTTCGGGATGTCGGCGATGGGCACGCCGACGCGTCGAGAGAGTCTGACCTTGGGGCCGGTGTAGCGAGCCATTCAAGTCCTCCGTCCGCCGCGCGGCTGTGTGGGCCGGCGGGGCGCCGACGCTGGTCGGCAATCAAGGCGGGGTGGCCGCGACTGCGGGCCCGCCCCCCTCGCCCGGCCGGGCCGGGGTCGGGAATGAGATTCGGGCAATCAGAATACACCCGCCGGGCGCGGGCCCGAGGGTGGTTATTAGAGGCGGGGGTCTGGTTGGGGTCAAGGGGCGGGGGTCTCGTTCGATCACCGGTGCGGTGCGCGAGGCGGCTGCGATGAAACGTGCGGCCCGGCGTCTACAATGGCGCGGACGCGTCGGTGGACTCGGCGAATCGGATTGCGCGGGCCGAATCGTTGCGGCGTGCCGGTGACGCCTGTCCGCCCGACGATGCGGGTGTAGTTCAGTGGTAGAACGTCAGCTTCCCAAGCTGAATGTCGAGGGTTCGAGTCCCTTCACCCGCTTTTCCATGGCACGGCTGCACGCTGAAGGCGGGGATGGCCCAACGAAGTACCTGCCCCGTGGGCACCATGTGTGAACGCTCGCCATCTCAATCGCGACGATTGGGCCGCGATCTGCTCTGGGCTGTGTCTCTCCTTCGCGAGGAGATTTTTGCGGCCTCTCAGGCGGACAGGAAGCTCTCACAATGACTGGTACGAGGTTGCCGGAGCGGTTCAGGCGTGCTGGACATCTTCGACATTCAATGCTCCCAGGACCAATTCGTCAGCGATGACCCGTACGCCTGCGACTGCGATCCCGACCCAGCCTGCGACATCTTCGACTTCCTGTGCTTCCAGACCGCGTTTGTGGCGGGGTGTCCGTAGAGCAGGAGTGCGATGCAGACAACGGGCCGAACGGAAGTCTCGCTCCACTCGCTATCCGTAGCGTTCGGCTGGATAACATAACTGACGTGTGTTCAGGCTGCTTGGCACGCAGCCACGCGGACCTCAGGGCTCTTCGAAGAGGAGCATAGGGCTATGGCAACGATCACAATCGGACTCGGGCTTGTACTGATCGCTCTTGGGCTTGGCGGCTATTTCGGCACTGGTCGCGAGAGCTTGACGGCGTTGATCCCTTTGCTCTTCGGCTTGCCGCTGGCGCTCCTTGGCGTGGTCGCCCTGAAGGAACGAATGCGGAAGCACGCGATGCACGCTGCTGCCGTCATTGGGCTGCTGGGTTTCGCGGGAACCGTCAAAGGACTGATGAAGCTGCCCGTGCTTCTGACCGGAGGCGAACTGGCGCGGCCGGCCGCGGTTGCAGTCCAAGCCGCCATGGCCATCGCCTGCCTTCTGTTTGTGGCGTTGTGCGTCTGGTCGTTCATCAAGGCTCGCCGCGCCAGCGCTGCGAAGCAGGATTCGTGATGAGGAGCGCGGCAGCACCCGCGCATCCAGAAGCGCGCGCACGGCGGCCTCGCCTTCCAGCGAAGAAGTGCAGCCCAGGGGTTAACCGTGGACGCCCCCCTCGCCTCCCACATCCTCGACCACCTGCACCTGCACGTCGGGTTCTGCCAGTGGACCCGCGACGACGGGGTATCGCTCTGGGTCTGCTCCGCGCGCGACAACGACGGGCAGCGGTGGGTGGCTCTGCGTGGTTCGGCCACCGTCCACACGCGATAGCGACCCGGAATCGGAGCTGAATCAGCCCATTTTGCCCCTCGCCCCAGAATCTGCCACAATCCGGTGGCTCCTTCTGGTACATTCGCGGGTTGGCGAAGGCTGCTCTTTGTGCTCTCGCCCGGAGTGCCCAGCATGACGCATCCAACCCTGAGACGGCGGCTGGCGGGTGATTTCGCGTCGGCCTGTCATCAAGTCGTATGAGAACGGAGCCAAAATTGAACGCAAGAAGTTCCTGCTGTGTGACGATCGGCCTGACGGTCGTTTGCCTGTTCACGGGTGGGACCCTGGCGGCGCTCGGGGCCGACGCGGTCCATGCATCCACCTTTCACTTCATGCAGATCCAAAAGGTGATCGGCGGCGTGAACGGCGACACGACCGTCCAGGCCGTGCAGCTTCGCATGCGCGGCCCCTTTGAAAACCAGTTGCAGCTTGCAAGCCTGTACGTCCATGACGCGGCCGGCGCAAACCGCCTGCAGGTCATCGATTTTCAGAGTCCGGTCGCGAATGCGGGCCTCGGCGTCACCATCCTGCTCGCCAGCCCGAATTTCGCGAACGCGACCAATCCGCCCGCCCAGCCCGACTTCGTGATGACCAACCTGATCCCCGCCTCCTACATGGCCGCCGGTAGCCTCACGTTCGAGGACGACTTCGGCACGGTCATGTGGCGGGTCAGTTGGGGCGGCAGCAACTACACCGGCAGCAACCTCGGAGCCTTCGTCAACGACCCCGACGGGAACTTCGGCCCGCCGTTTCCAGGCCCGCTGCCCCTTGCCGGAACCGAGGCGCTCGAGTTCCAGGGCGGCCCCGGCGACCCGAGCAGCAACAACGCCGCCGATTACGCCCTCTCCGGCCCCGACGCCGTCTTTACCAACAACGCCGGCGAGTCGTTCACGATTACGTCGGGTCAACCCTGCTACGCAGACTGCGACACCAACGGCGTCCTCGACATCTTCGACTTCCTCTGCTTCCAGAACAGCTTCGTGAGCGGCGAGCCGTACGCCTGCGACTGCGATCCCGATCCGGTATGCGACATCTTCGACTTCCTCTGTTTCCAGAACGCGTTTGTGGCTGGGTGTCCTTAAGTAAGGATGGGGCCAACGCAGACGGTGGGTCCGATATCCGAGGGAAAGTTCGGGTGGGTCACTATTGCCACCGCGAGCCTTGTGGATGTTTCGGACCGGTTGCTCCGACGCGTGGCACGTCGCGTCTGGTCGAATCGCGGGAAATGTGTTCTGTGATGGTCAAACCGCTCACAAATAGCGGGATCCTGGTGGAGACTGTCGTGGTTTGGAGTAGACTCTTTGGGTCTTGGTGGGGAAGTCGGAGCGTGGACCGCTGAGGTTTTCGCAGCGCGAGGCATGGATCGCCAGAGATCGTGCCTCGCTCTTTGTTGCTGTGGAAGAAGAGAGAGCAGCCCGTGGCGTCTGATTCGGCGCAGAATGTGTTTGGTCTGCTGTGGCGCTTCGGCGAGCGTCATCGCGGGTGGCTTGTGCGCGGGGGGTTGGCGGCACTATGTGTGGTGGTGCTTCGGGTTGCGCTGCCGTGGCCCCTGCGGATGCTGCTCGGCCCCTGGCTGGATGCGGGGGGCGAGGCGCTTTCGAGGGGCGCGGTGATTGGGTATTGCCTGGTGTTCGGCGGGATGATGCTGGCCCTTGGGCTTGTTGATTTCTTGTCGCGGCTGTGGTTCGCGCGCTACTCAATCGGCACGGTTCAGGATCTGCGGGCGCACGCGTTCGAGGCCGCCAACCGCGAGAGCGCTAAGCCCGGTGATTTCATCTCGAGGCTGGTGGGCGACACCGCCCGGATCAAGGCGGGCATGAAGGGGTTCCTTGTTCACGTCGCGACCAATGGCGCGCTGGCGATTGGTGTCACCGGCGTGATGCTGTGGATCTATTGGCCGATCGGCGTGGTGCTGCTTGTGTCGGCGGTTGTGCTGGGCGGTGTCACTCTCATCGGGGCGCGTCGGGTGTATCTGGCGGCGAGCCGGTATCGCGCCAAGGAGGGGAAACTGGCGGACGCGATGCAGCGGTCGTACGAACGGCCCGACGATTCGAGAAGATTCCGCAACGCTAATCGTAAGAGCGGTCGGCATGAGGCGAACATCACGCGTATTCAAGGGCTGACGACCTGGGCGGCGCACGCGGTGTTTGCAGCCATGGTGGCCGGATCGCTCGTACTTGGATTCGATGGTGTTTCCAGAGGCACGCTCGAGCCGGCGGCGGTGGCGATCTTTGTGATGTACGCGCTCATGCTCCGTGGGCCGATCGTGCAGCTCGCCAGGCAGGGCTCGCGAACGGGCAAGATCGCGGCGTGCGCACACCGTGTGGCCGAGTTGATGGCGGTGGAAAGTACTCGCGGACCGGACGAGCCCGTGCCTGCGATCGTTGGCGTGCGGCTCGTACGGGTTCGGGTCTTGTCGCGATCAGACGCCGGGAAAAAGAAGCGGGTGCTCGGGCCGATCGATCTTGCGCTCGAGCCGGGACAGCGCGTCGCGGTTGTCGGGCCTCCGGCGTGCGGCAAGTCGACGCTCCTTCGCGTGATCGCCAAGGCGCAGCGCGTTCATCGCGGAACAATCGAATGGGATGGTCTCGAAAGCGGTCCGGATCACCAGGGCGCCATCGCGTTTGTGAGCGATGCGCCGCACTGGAACGCCCGGCCTCTGAGTGAACTCCTGGATCTTTTGTCTGATGAGTGCAGGACGCTGGTCAGCGCGTCCGGGCTTTTTGAGCTGGGAACAAGGGATTGGGGCGTCAGGGAGGCGATCGTTGGACCGGACGACCTGTCGGCGACCGAACGGAGAATCGTTGGAGCGATCAACGCGTGCCTGTCGCCGGCGCATTTAGTCGTGCTGGATGACCCGACGCAGGGGCTTGGGCCGAACCGGTCGGCGAGGTTCATCCGGGCCATATGCGAGATTCGGCCGGATCGGATTGTGGTGATCGGGCTTCGGCGTGTGATCGCTGACGCATCGTTTGATTGCGTGGTGAAGCTGCGTGAGGGTCGGGTCGTAGGCGCGTTGGAATCGAGCCATGTGCTGGAGGAGTCGGCGTGATCGCCGGGTGAGGACGAGGAGAGATGAGAGAAGCAGTGATACTGGCCGCCGGCCGAGGGAGTCGGCTCAACGGGGCAGCTGCCGGCGTGCCGAAGTGCTTGCTCACCGTCGGCGATCGGCCGTTGATCGAGCACAACGTGCGCGCGATGCAGGCGGTTGGGATCGAGCGTATTCACGTCGTGGTTGGGTACGGCGCGGAACAGGTCATGCAGACACTCAACGGAACGTGCCACTATGTCTTCAATGACAAGTATGAATCCACGAACAGCCTGTATTCGCTCTGGCTGGCGCGAGAAAAGGTGCACGGGTCGTTCCTCCTGATGAACGGCGACGTGCTGGCCCACCCCGAAATACTGAGCCGGGTTGCGTCTGAGCAGCACAGCGCACTCGCGTACGACTCCGGCTCGGGGTTCGACGACGAACACATGAAGGTGCGCGTACACAACGGCTATCTGACGGCGATTGACAAGACGCTGCCGACCGGGGATAGTTGCGGTGAAAATGTCGGCGTGTTGCGATTTACGTCGCGGGCTGGAGAGGCGCTCTTTGATGAGGCGGATCGGCTCGTGCGCGCGGGGCATCACTCCACGTGGGCGCCCAAGGCCGTCAACGCCATTGCCGACCGCGTGGCTATCCGGTGCGTCGATGTCGCGGACTTGCCGTGGATCGAGATCGATTATTACGAGGATCTTGAGAGGGCCCGGTCGCAGGTGTGGCCCGGCATTCAGGACCATTCGCTGAGCACGAGTGAGGATGCCGCACGGTGAGTGGTGGCACGGGCGAGAACTCAGGAGCATCCCCAACCCGGGTGCTGTTCACCGGATATGCCGGCGTTCACTTCGCGTGCTTCAAGCCGCTGTACGAGAAGCTGCGCGATGACGAGCGGTTTGATGTGTTCGTCTCCGGCGGGCTTCGCAGCAAGGTGGACGGCGTTCATCAGTACGATCTGCACGGGATGTACGACCAGTTCGATATCCCGGCGGATCGGCGGCTGACGGTTGAGCAGATTCGAGGTGAGTCGTTCGACTATTTGTTCGCGTCGAACACGAAGATGATTGCGCCGATGGACGTGCGTGTTCGGGTGCAGATCTTTCATGGTGTATCGTTCCGGAACAAGGCGGTGCGTGAGGCTAATGCGCACGCGGACGTGTACTTTCTGATCGGCCCATATATGCAGCGGGCGTTCTCGACGACGGAAATCCTTCGCGAGGACGATCCGCGTGTGCTTCCGATCGGGTTCATGAAGACAGATCGAATGCTCAACGGACAGCTGGATCGAACTGAGCTGCTCAATTTGTACGGTTTCATGGGTGATCGGCCCGTGGTGCTGTATGCGCCTACCGGACAGAAACACAATTCGCTTGAGACGATGGGTGAGGCGGTGCTTCGGTCGCTCAAGGAATCTGATCGATTCGATATTATCGTCAAGGCACACGACCATCCGAAGAACAAGTCGATCGACTGGTTTGTCCGGCTGGGACCGATGGAGGACGAGCACCTTTGCGTGACGCGTGATGTCGATGTGATCCCACTCTTGTTCCTGGCGGATCTGTTGATTACAGACGCGTCGAGTGTTTCAAGTGAGTATTCGCTGCTGGATCGGCCGATGGTGTTTCTTGACGTGCCGAAGTTGTTGGCCAAAGCGCGCCGGGGCGTGGGCTCGATGCTGGATCTTGAAACCTGGGGTCGTCGCTGCGGGGATCTGGTGACGGATCCGGCGGAGATTGTGACGACCGTCTCAGAGGCGCTCGAAGAGCCGCAGCGGCACGCGTCGATCAGGCGGGCCATGGCTGAGGACTTGTTCTTCAACCGCGGGAGCGCGACCGAGTCGGCGTGGCGTTGGCTCAATGAGCATCGGGTTCAACTCCGCCCGGCCGCACACGCGGCGCACGCGGTCGGTGACGCCGGGTCTCGGGCGCCCGACGCGAGCGCAGTGCCAACCTGAGACGAATCCGGATAGGGAAGAGGCGCGGCACGCAGGTGTACGCCCGCGCGTGGCCGATGCCGACCCAGGTTCCGCTGCACGCGCGGGGACAGATCACCTAGGCCATGCCGAAAAACCGCTGCTCAGCGGAAATCTGGCGGTGGGCCGGGGAATGGGCTTTGATGCGATTCCATCCGCGTAGATTTCGCCGCAGACTGTGGTGGAGAATCCCGCAGTCGGGTGCGAAAACGACCGATAGCCAAGAGATCGTGTTTAGTCGAGGTGCGCCATGCGGGTTGTGCGCAGGACATTTCTTGGATATTGGTGGCGGGTGCTTCGGGCACACCTGAGCGTGCCAACGCTGCTGGCCACGTATGATGAGCACAAGGTTGTCCCCATAATTGGTGCGGTCACCGGCGGCGTTGCCATCCTGGTCATTTCCGTGGCCGCGTGGCTGAGTGGTGCTCCACTGATCTTCCCGTCACTGGCCTCCTCAGCATTCGTGCTGTTCACGCGTCCGTTTGCGGTCGCCTCGTCTCCGCGATCCATGATCCTTGGGCACGGCATCGGGATCGCGTGCGGGTTTTTCTCGTGGTGGTTGGTGTCACTCTTCGTCAGCAACTCCGTATCGCCCGACAACCAGAACCTGGCGCTCTGGATCAGTGCAGACCTCGGCTTCGCGCTCACCTGCATCCTGCTTATCAGATTCTCGTGCCCGCATCCGCCCGCGTGCGCGACGGCTCTGGTGGTCGCGGTCGGCGCGATGACGGAATGGGACGAGCTGCTGGTTCTCATGGCGGCGGTGATCTGCCTGGCGATTCAGGGTGCGGTGATTCACCGGCTGCTCGGCGTGCATGCGCCCCTGTGGCGGACAGACCCTCGCCACGAATACTCTGAATGATACGGATCACACGTGCCGCTCGTGCGCGAGGGAGGAGCGTGCGTCCCTCCTGATTTCATCGGGACATCGGGACATCGGATGGGCTCGGGTACGAGCCCTCCGCGCAAGCGGAGAGTCCTCTTGGCGCCGCGACTTGAACACCCCGTGCTCGCGCCCGGGGCTCGTACGTCGCGCCTCGCTCCGCGTGCCCTTGTGAGTATTGGGAACCGTATGACACTTGTCCGTCTGCAGCGCCGCTGCTGTCCTGCCTTGCGCATCGCTCCTTAGTCAACGGCATCGTGGCGACAACGGGCTGCTTCGCGGTGGGTTGTGCCGGCTTACGCGCGGATCGAGTCGATCGCACCGCGCACGGCGTCGATCAGCGGATCGTTGAAGAGGCGTGCCCGGGCCGGGCCGATCGGCAGGACGAGCCGGAGTTTATCGCCCGAGACCTTTTTGTCGTGGAGCATGGCATCGACGATCCACGCGGTGTCGGGCAGGTCGCATACTTTCGTGGGCAGGCCTGCTGCGACGAGCGTCTCCAGGGCCTGAAATTCGATCGAGGCGTCGCAGTGTCCAAGCGTCGTCGCGCAGTGCGCCGCTGCCGCCAGCCCCAGGGACACCGCCTCGCCGTGGTGCAGCGGGGCGTGGGCGGCATCGCCGTCGGGCGTGAGGTGATGGATCGGCTCGATGGCATGTGCGAAGGTGTGCCCGAGGTTCAGGAGCACGCGCCCGCCGGCCGGGTCGGTCTCGCGCGTGTCGCGACCGACGATCGTCGCCTTGAGCGCGACGTTGCGCGCGATGAGTTCGATCAGCGTCGCGGCGTCGCGCGCTATGGCCGCGTCCAGCGTGCGTGCGGTCCATGGGCCGAGTTGATCGTCACCCGCCTCGGCGGCGATCATGCCGTGCTTGACGCACTCGGCGAGCCCGCAGCGAAAGTGTCTGTCGCTGAGTGTTGAGAGCATGGCGATGTCGGCGACAACGAGGATCGGCTGGTGGAAGGCGCCGACGAAGTTTTTGCGAAGCTCGGGCGCGCCGTCCGCCCCCGGCACGGCGAGGTTCACCGCCGTTTTGCCGCCCACCGAGGCGTCCACCATCGCCAGCAGCGTGGTGGGGCACTGAACGATCGGCACGCCGCGGCGGTAGCAGGCCGCGGCGAATCCCGCCGTGTCGCCCACAATGCCGCCGCCCAGGGCCACGACCGGGTCGGCCCGCTCGTGCCGCGTGCGAGCCATCGCGGCGAGGATGCCTTCGAGCGTCTCGATGCTCTTGTCGCGTTCGCTGGGGCGTACGACGTGGACGTGGACGCTTGCGCCGAGCGCGGCGAACGAGTCGATCACCGCCGCGTGCGCCGATTCCGGCACTCCCGCGTCCGCGACGATGAAGACGCGAGCCGGCGCATGTCCGAGCGCATCGGCCGTCGCTGTTGCGATTGAACCGAGCACGCCCGTGCCCACCACGACGCGGTAGTTGCCATCGGATGTCCGAACATTGACGATGCGCTCGTTCATGGGGGGTTCAGGCTCTGTGGCGCGGCGAGCGGGGCGCGTCGTCGGGCTCCCACGGTACGCGCGGCGCATCGCCCCACAGCATCTCGAGGTCATAGTGCGCCCGCGTGTCGGGCTCGAAGAGGTGCACGACGACATCGACGTAATCGGCCAGCAGCCACGTGGTGGACGTGTCGCGGTTGTGCCCGAACGGCTCGACCCCGCGTTCTTCGGCCAGCTCCTTGATGTGCTGCAGGACCGAGGCCATCTGCCGGTCCGAGGTGCCCGAGGCGATCACGAGGAAGTCTGTGACCTGGCTGAGGGTGGTGACGTCGAGCACGAGCACATTCTCGCACTTGTCGTCGCGCGCGACGCGGGCGGCATCGATCGCGAACGTCCGCCCGCTGGTGTCGCGGCTGCCGGGCCGGTCTTTGCTGGTGGTCGCCGCGGCTGAAACACCGCCGGGGATCTCTGTCGTCATTGCTGGTAGGGTAAGCGCGGCGTGTGGCGGCGGCCAACGGGCGGGTTCGATCGCTGCTACGCTGGGCCGACCCTCGTGAGGACCGCACAGATGACGACCCTGGGACAGATGGCGGCTGCGGGCGTGGCATGGGCGCTGGCGGTGCTGGCGTGTGCTCTTGTGGGCGTGACTGGGCTGGCCTGGAGCAACGCCCGTCGCATCCGCCGGCAGCGTGTCCGCCTCAACCGACTCCTGCGTCGATACGAGCGCGCCGAATCCGATCTCCTCAGCCTGCGAAAGCAGCACGCCGCCCAGGTCGCCTCAAGCCTCGACACACCCAAAGGCACCATCGACTTTCGCTCACAGTTCGGCGAAGACCTCTACCTCTGGGAACTCTTCGATGGAAAACGCACAGGCTTCTATGTCGAAGTGGGGGCGTTTGACGGGCACGACCAGAGCGTCACCTGGGCATTCGAAAAAATCGGCTGGGTCGGCCTCCTCGTCGAAGCCATCCCCGAACGCGCCGACCAGTGCCGTACAAATCGGCCAAAATCCACCGTCGTCCACACCGCACTGGGCCAACCCGACAGCCCCGACTCCATCGAGTTCACCGTCGTGCAAGGCGGCCCCTCAGCCGCAATGCTCAGCTACGACCCCAAACGCTCACGCACAACCGAACACATCGAGATCATCCGCACCCTGGGTGCCAGCACCCGCACCGTCCGCGTGCCCATGCGCACGATGGACAGCGTGCTGGACGAGCTGGCCGCCCAAGGCCGCGGGCCGACCGACGGCATCGACTTCGCTGTGATCGACGTCGAGGGCGCCGAGCTGAGCCTGCTCAAGGGCTGGGATCTGGACCGATGGCGGCCTCGCGTTCTCATCGTCGAGGACAACACCATGGGGCGCGACTCGGCGGTGCTCGAATACCTGCGCTCGCGGGGGTACACCGATGTCATGCCGCTGGGGATCAACATCGTCTTCGTGCGCACGGACGAGTCGGCGCTGCTGGAACGGGCGCGAACCCTGGCCGAACTCGTGCCGTGGCCGAACTTCGGCATGGAGTTCGGCACAGGGATCGGCGCGGGGCGCACGCCGTGAGCGCGATGCTGAGTGTGGTAATCCCGTGCCTGAATCCGTCGCCCGACGAGCTTGCCCGCGCCGTGGCCAGCGCGCGACGAACGCCCGGCGTTGCGGAGACAATCGTTGTGGACGACGG
The DNA here is from genome assembly GCA_022563015.1 of Planctomycetota bacterium. Lineage (GTDB taxonomy): Bacteria > Planctomycetota > Phycisphaerae > Phycisphaerales > UBA1924 > JADFGU01. The sequence goes on along the minus strand of JADFOF010000065.1, from coordinate 167 downwards.
GTCCGAGCCGCCGGTGTCGCGTGATGCGGCGGATGTGGTCGTTCGGCTGGAGTCGAACATGGGCCCGTCGGCGGCGCGAAACGCCGGCGTGACGCACGCACGCCGCGAGTTCGTCCTCTTCCTCGACTGCGACGACGCGCGGCGTCCTGACGGTGTGACGGCGCTGC
>JADFOF010000064.1 GCA_022563015.1 Planctomycetota bacterium | reverse complement strand
TCTGCTCGACACACCGCTGAAAGTCCAGCTTTCCCGCCATCGCGACCACCGTGTTGTCCGATGAGTACCGCGCATCGAAATACTGGCGCATGTGCCCGCTCGTGAGCGACTTGATCGACGCCTCGGTCCCCAGCACGCGGTGTCCGTGCGGTCCGCCGTCGTAATGCCGCTGCATCGCCTCTTCGTACAGCACCGTGAACGGGCTGTCCTTATACATCGCGATCTCTTCGAGGATGACGCCCTTCTCTGTGACGAAGTCATCGTCGCGCAGGGCCGGACGCATCATTGTGCCGAGAAGCTGCATGACCTCGGCGAGGCGTTCGGGCAGCACGTGGGCGTGGAAGGCGGTCAAATCGCCGCTGGTGTAGGCGTTGTTTCTCGCGCCGATCTCGTCGAAGCGCCGGTTCAGCTCGTCCGCCGAGATCTCGTCCGTGCCCTTGAACATCATGTGCTCGAGAAAGTGGCTCACGCCCATCAGCGCTTTGGTCTCGTCCCGTGCGCCGGTGCGCACGAAGAAGCCCGCGGCCGCACTGTGCGCGTCGTTGTCACACTCGGCGATGATGGTCAATCCGTTTGCGAGTCGCTCGGTCTTGAACTCGATTGCCATGGGGACATGGTACCGCCGCGCCGCCACCGCCGCGACCCGCCGGCACGGAATCGAGGGCTCCGAGCTCTTGATGGTTGACGCTCCGCCGGATGACGCACGCCCTACCATTCTTGATGCCACTCACCAGAGACCAGATCGCACGGCGTGCCTCCCAGGAACTGCAAGACGGCTTCATCGTCAACCTCGGCATCGGCATGCCCACGCTGGTGGCGAACCACATCCCGCAGGGCATGGACGTGTGGCTTCAGTCGGAGAACGGCCTGCTGGGCATCGGGCCTTTCCCGACCGAGCAGGACGTCGACGCAGACCTCATCAACGCCGGCAAGCAGACCATCACCGCACGGACCGGCGCCAGCTATTTCTCCTCCGCCGACAGCTTCGCCATGATCCGAGGCGGGCACATCGACATGTGCATCCTCGGCGCCATGGAGATCAGTGAGCGCGGCGACATCGCCAACTGGATGATCCCGGGCAAGATGGTCAAAGGAATGGGCGGCGCGATGGATCTGGTCGCGGGGGTGAACAAGGTCGTCGTGATGATGGAGCACGTCAGCCGCAAGGGTGCGCCCAAGATCGTGCCCAAGTGCACACTGCCATTGACGGGGCGTGCGTGCATCGACATGATCGTGTCGGACCTGTGCGTGCTGGAGTTTGACGGGGACAAGGGACGATTTGTTATGACTGAACTCGCGCCCGGTGTGACTGTGGATGAAGTGAAGGACAAGACGACGGCGCAGATCGACATCGCGGATGAGGTGCGCACCATCGAAGTCTAAAACGCGAGCAATCCAAAGAGCGAGCCGGGGCGTCCCCGCCCCGTCCCCGCCCCGGTCCGCGTTGTTACACAACAACTCCGGTTGAAATGCCCACAACAACCTGGCACATCACCTTCGGAACCTACGGCACGCGCCTGCACGGCTCACCCCGTCCAACAGTCGATCGACAGCACAATCAGAGAGGCACCCCGTTTCTTGAAGTATCTACCGAGCGGGAGTCCTTCCAGCGCGGTCGGCTCAGGCAGTCTCCAGTTGTTCTCACAAGAACTCAGCAGCAGCACATCGAATCGGCCGTGCCTGCTCTTTGTGAACGCGGCGACTGGTCACTCGTCGCGTGCGCGGCAGGCCCGGACCATGTGCATGTTCTCATCGATGTCGATTCTGCGATTCATGGCAAGCAGGTTCGACCGCTTCTGAAACGCTGGCTTACGCAGGCGCTGGATGAGCGATGGAAATCTAATGCACGGGCGAGTTGGTGGGCGGAGGGCGGATCGACGAAACCCGTCAAGGACGCAGCGTATCGGGACAGAGCGATTCGGTACATACTTCGACAGCGCGCCGGTGGGGAATGAGCGCTTCGGAGAGTCGTTTCTTTGCTCGCGTACTTTTCTCTTCAAGAAACCGGGTCGGGGACGACCCGGCTCGCGATCTGTTGAGCAAGAGCGCCACTGCTCAGCCTCCGCCGCCTTCACCGCCCTCGCCACCGGTTGGTTCATCCTCACCTGTCTCTCCGGGCAGTTGAGGTGGTTCTACGGCCGCGACACCCAGTGCTTCGTCGATCGCCTTGATGAACTCCGCGGCGATGTCGATCTCGAACGGCTCATTGGGAATCTCAGCCTCGTCGGCCTCCGCCTTGACCTTGGAGATCAGTCGCCTCAGATCATCGTCATCAACCGTTTCCGGTTCGCGGAACGTTACGTTATCGTTGCCAATCGACCGGACGACGATCTCGTCCATCGCTTCTTGCATTTCATCTAGTGATATTTTCTCTTCATACACACCCCGGGCGAGCCGCTGCAGTTGCAGACGTGCATCTGCTTTCTCCTCTTCCGACAGCCCTGAATCTTCGAAGTAGTTTTTCTCAACGGCGAACACAGCGACCGCTTGCTTCAGCGGGCTCTCGATGAGTTTCATGGCCACTTCACCGAGTTGTTCCAAGGTGACGTTCTTGGCCTTGAAGTCTTCGGCCAGTTCGTCGACGCGAGCCAGAATGCGCTGCTGATCTTCATCAGACAACTCAAGTTCCTCAACACCAACTGTAATCCCCGCGGTCACAGCGCTCGCGGCCCACCCGCGCCATTGCGACATCACGAAGAGTCCTCCGGCCACCACCAGAATCACCACCACCGCAAGGGCGATCAGGCATCCGGTCAGAAACGAGCCGCGACGGGCGCTCGCGCGGTTTCTGGATCGAAGTGGTGTCATGCTGCTCATCGTCATTCTCCGGTGTTGGTGCGGGCGCTCATGGGTCCGCCCGAGGTGCTGCTCTCGGTGCTCCTGCGAATGGTACGAGCCTACCAGCCGCATCCAGCGCACGCCACGCAGATTAGAACGTACGCCTTCTTGTTGGGTATGGTACGCGCATGGTTTCTCGCACGCCTGCCGGCTGGTTCGACGCCCACCTGGATCTGGCCTACCTGGCCGAATGTGGGCGGGACATGGCCGCCCCGCTGGACCCATCCACCCAGCCGCACCCGCCCGCAGCCGTCACCTTCCCGTCGCTGGCGTCCGGGCGTATCGAGACCTGCCTGGGCACGATCTTCACCGAGGCTATCGATCCCGGCAGCGACGCCAAGTACGCCACAATCGCCTATCCCGCCGGCGATGCCGACGCCGCCCACAGGGCCGGTTGCCGACAGCTTGATCGCTATGCCCGGTGGCGTGCCGAGGGGCTCATCCGCTTGTTCAACGACGAACAGTCTGATAGGCCCGCGCTGCCGATCGCGCTGGGCGTGCTCATCGAGTGTGCCGACCCGATCCGCGTGCCGGACGAGTTGTCCTGGTGGGTTGAGCGCGGCGTTGTCGCGGTCGGCATGGCCTGGTGGAAGTCGTCGCGCTACGCCGGCGGGAACGGGACCGACGGCCCGCTCACAGCCATGGGTCGCGAACTCGCCCAGGCCATGGACGAGCTCGGCGTCGTCCACGACCTCTCCCACCTCAGCCAGCGCGCCACCGACCAGCTCCTCGCCGCGACCGACAAGCCCGTCATCGCCTCGCACTCGAACTGCCGGGCGCTCATCGACGGCGACAACCAGCGGCACCTCACCGACGAGACGATCGCGGAGATCGGTCGGCGCGGCGGTGTGATCGGGCTGAATCTCTGCTCGCCCTTTCTGGTTCAGGCGGGCGACGCCGGTGGCCCGGCCAGTGGAACCCGCGCCACGATCGACGACTGCGCCCGCCACGTCGAGCACATCTGCGCGATCCAGGGCGACCGTCGCGGCGTGGGTCTGGGCAGCGACATGGACGGCGGCTTCTCGGCGGACAGGTTGCCCGTGGGCATCACAACGCCTTCCGATCTCAACCTCATCCCGGACGCCCTCAAGGAACGCGGGTGGACGGAAGATGAGCTGCGCGGCTTCAGATTCGACAACTGGTCGCGCTTCTTCGGTCTGAGGTAGGTCGGATCTCCGAGCCGACATTCTGAGCCGACATTGTTCGACACACACCAAAGAGGCCCAAGCGCCAGCGCGGGCTCTCCGCCAAGTACCCGGGTGCCACACCTCGACGGCCGCTTCGGACGGCGCAGGTGTGCATTGCGCGCCCTCGCACACCTGCGCCGCGACGGCGAGGTGTGGCACCCGGTTACTGGTGGATCGGGCGCGCGGTTCGTGTTTACGCCCTTCGGTTTCCGCGGCTCGGGCCGAGCACTCGCCGCAGGTAGTCGCCTGTATAGCTGCCCTTGGTCCTTGCAACGAGTTCGGGCGGGCCGGTGGCGACGATGGCGCCCCCGTCGTCGCCGCCTTCGGGGCCAAGGTCGATCAGCCAGTCTGCGCACTTGATGACGTCGAGGTTGTGCTCGATGACGACCAGCGTGTTGCCCGCGTCCGCCAGCCGGTTAAGAACTTCGATCAGCCTGCGCACGTCCTCGAAGTGCAGGCCGGTGGTCGGCTCGTCGAGTATGTACAGCGTGTTGCCGGTGCCGGCCGAGTAGGCGCGGGGGTCGTTCTTGGTGCCGCCGCCCTTGCCCAGTTCGGTTGCGAGCTTGATGCGCTGCGCCTCGCCGCCGGAGAGCGTGGTCGAGGGCTGCCCGAGCCGGATGTAGGCGAGCCCGACGTCGCGGAGGCACTCGACGAACCGGAGAATCTTCGGGTGATGCTCGAAGAACCCGCAGGCGTCCTCGACGGTCATGTCCAGGATGTCGGCGATGGACTTGCCGCGGTAGGCGACCTCGAGCGTCTCGCGGTTGTAGCGCCGGCCGTCGCAGATTTCGCACTGGACATACACGTCCGGGAGGAAGTGCATCTCGATCTTCTTGAGGCCCTGGCCCTGGCAGGCTTCGCAGCGCCCGCCGCCGTTGGATGCGGTGACGTTGAAGCTGAACCGCCCGGGCTTGTAGCCACGGATTCTTGCTTCCTTCGTCTGGGCGAAGACCTTGCGGATGTCGTCGAAGAAGCCGGTGTAGGTGGCCGGGTTTGAGCGGGGCGTGCGGCCGATGGGGGACTGATCGACCTCGATCACGCGGTCGATCCTGCCCAGCCCGGTGACGCGGGAGTGCGCACCGGGCCTGTCGCGCGAGCCGAGCAGGTGCCTGCGGGCGGCCTTGAGCAGCGTGTCATTGACGAGCGTGCTCTTGCCCGAGCCGGACACGCCGGTGACGCAGACGAACGCGCCGATGGGAAAGGCGGCCTCGATGTTCTTGAGGTTGTTCTGCCGCGCGCCCTTGACAACGATGGCCCTGGACTCGCTGGCGGGGCGACGCGACTTGGGAACGGGGATTGATCGTCGGCCGGCGAGGTAGTCGCCCGTGATCGATTCGGGCTCGGCGCAGATGTCGGCGACAGCACCCTGCGCCACGACGCGGCCGCCGTGCACGCCCGGACCCGGGCCGATGTCGAGGATGTGATCGGCCGAGCGGATCATCTCCTCGTCGTGCTCGACCACGAGGACGGTGTTTCCGATGCTGGTCAGGTGGCGGAGTGTGCGGATCAGGCGGGCGTTGTCGCGCTGGTGCAGGCCGATGGTCGGTTCATCGAGCACGTAGCACGCGCCGACGAGCCCCGAGCCGACCTGTGTCGCCAGGCGGATTCGTTGGGCTTCGCCGCCCGAGAGCGTGGCTGTTCGCCGGGAGAGCGAGAGATACTCGAGCCCGACGGATCGGAGGAATCTCAGGCGGTTGCCGACCTCGCGCAGGATGGGCTCGGCGATCCGCTCGTGCTCGCTCGTGAGCTTGACGTTCTCGACGAACGCGAGGGCGCCGGTGATGGTGAGTCGGCTGAGCTCGGAGATGTTGAGCATCGAGCCGTTGGTGCGGGGGCGTCCGATCACAGTGCCGGACAACGCGATGCTGGCGTCTACGCGGTGCGAGCTGGTGAGCTGGACATGAAGCGCCTCGATGCGCAGTCGGTCGGAGTGGCAGTCGGGGCACTCGTGCTCGGACTGGAACTGGTGCAGGTGCTCCTTGACCCAGGCCGACTCGGTCTTGTGGAACCACTGGTGGAGCATGGGCATGACGCCCGGCCACGCGGCGCCACGGCCGCTCGTGCCGTCGCTTCCGTGCAGGAGCGCGTTGTAGAGCTGGTCATCGAGTTGGCCGATGGGTGTTGCGGGCGAGACGCCGAACTTGCGGCAGAACCAGCGGAGCCGGCGCCGATAGACCATGCCCCCGGGGCCGTTCTTCTTCCACGGCGCGATCGCACCCCTGAGCAGCGGCTTGTCGGGGTCGGGCACGACGCGGTCTTCGTCGAACTCGAGGATGGAGCCGAGCCCGTGGCACTTCGGGCACGCGCCGAACGGCGAGTTGAACGAGAAGAGCCTCGGCGAGATCTCTTCGAGCGCGTACTCGGGTCGCTCCGGGTCGGCGAACTTCTCGCTGAAGGCGTTGTCGCCGGCAGGAACGCTCTCCGAGCGGTCATCCCCCTGCCGATCCTTCTGATCTGCGCCACCCTGAACGGAGACAATGACCGAGCCGTCGCCGAGGCGCAGCGCTGCCTCGATCGATTCGGCGAGGCGCTGTCGCGTGTCGGGCTTGAGCGCGATGCGGTCGACGACCGCCTCGATGGTGTGCTTGACGTATCGACCGAGTTTCAGCGGGTTCTCGCCGGGCTCGGACAACGCGTCTCGAATCGTGACGATGTCTCCATCGACCCGCGCGCGCTGCCAGCCGTGCCTGTGCAGGTCTTCGAGCACATCGCGGTGAAAGCCCTTCTTGCCGCGAATGACGGGCGAGAGGACCATGAGGCGCGTGCCGTGTGGCCATTTCATGACGGTGTCGACGATCTGGCTGGCGCTGGTGGCGGAGATGGGCGTGCCGGCACGGGCGGTGACGACGCCGTCGCGTGTGATCCGGGTGGGCGCCCATGAGTACGGCGTGCCGCAACGGGCGTAGAGCAGCCGGAGGTAGTCGTAGATCTCGGTGGTGGTGGCGACGGTTGAGCGCGGGTTGTGCGAGGCGGAGCGCTGCTCGATGGCGATGGTGGGGGGGATGCCCTCGACCTCGTCGACGTCGGGCTTCTTGAGCTGGTCGAGGAACTGGCGGGCGTACGCCGAGAGCGACTCCATGTACTTGCGCTGCCCCTCGGCGAAGATCGTGTCAAAGGCCAGGCTGCTCTTGCCCGAGCCCGACAGCCCGGTGATGACCACGAGCCGGTCGCGCGGGATGGTGACGCTGATGTTCTTGAGGTTGTGCTCCCTGGCCCCGCGGACGCGGATGACGCGCTCGACGGAATCCGCGACTGGAACTGCGGGAGCGTCGGCGCGAGGCTTGGGCGCGATCTTCCTGCGAGTCGGCTTTTTCCGTGCGGCCGCTCTGGGCATCGACGCTCCCTCCCGGATCACCGGCGGATGGTAGAGGGGCGAGCATCGCCGGGCGTCGCGGGCGGTCTATTCACCGGTCGGGCGCGGTCGCGGGCGTCGATTGCGTTTGATCGTCCTGCGGAGTCTGGGCCTGCCGAGCCATCCGGGCACGTGAAGCGAACAGGAAGCCGACCAGCACCAGCCCGATGCCGACGCCCATCAGGTAGGTGCGGAGTCGTTCGCGGAAGACGGCCTTGGGCAGCGGCTGTTGTCGCACACGGGGATGATAGCGATAGACCCTACGAGCCGCGTCCTCCGCAACGAGCCGCGACCGGCAGGGAGCGTTCCGCTCTCCGAAACGAGCCCCGACCGGGGGGGAGCGGTAGTTCGGCGACCCGCATCGCGATGGTCACGCCCCGGAGCACTCCCTTCGAGTCGTGCCTGGTTGGCGATGCGGGAGCGCGCGCTCAATGCCTGGTCTTGGGCTTGCGGCGCTTGTTGGCGCGGACGCCGGGCATGCCGGCCCGCTTCTTCTGAATTGGATCCGATGCGACGCGCTCGACCTCCGAGCGTCTGACCTTGCCGGTGATCCGGCCCGACTCCATGCGCTTCTTCAACTCCCGCGCCTGGTCGCGCAGGTGGGCGGCGTGCTCGAACTCGAGCGCGTCGGCAGCCTCGAGCATCTCCTGCTCGAGCGTGCGGAGGAGTTCCGTCGCATCGAAGCGTTCCTCGGACTCGGCGACGGCCTCGCGGGCGGTTGTGCGGGCGCGGAGCCGCGTCGCGAGCCCGCGGCGGATGCCCTTGCGCACCGTTTCGGGCGTGATGCCGTGCTCACGGTTGAACGCGACCTGCCGCTCACGGCGGCGCTCGGTTTCCTCGATTGCTTTCTGCATCGAGGGCGTCATCCTGTCGGCGTACATGACGACACGGGCGTCAACATGGCGCGCCGCACGACCCATCTGCTGGATGAGACTCGTCGTGCTGCGAAGAAAGCCTTCCTTGTCGGCGTCCAGAACGCACACCAGCGAGACCTCGGGCAGGTCGAGACCCTCGCGCAAGAGGTTGACGCCCACGAGCACGTCGAATTCGCCGGCCCTGAGGTCGGCCAGGATCTCGACGCGCTCGAGCGTCTCGATGTCACTGTGGAGGTAGCGCACGCGGAGGCCCTGGTCGTCGAGATACTGCGTGAGGTCTTCGCACAGGCGCTTGGTGAGAGCGGTGACGAGCACGCGCTGGCCACGGGCCGCCCGCTCCCTGCAGCGCTCGAGCAGGTCCGGAACCTGGCCGCGAGCCGGCTTGATCTCGATGACAGGATCGAGCAGTCCCGTGGGCCGGATAATCTGCTCGACCACGACGCCTTGGCATTTCTCGAGTTCGTACGGCCCGGGTGTGGCGCTCACGTAGAGGGTCTGCGGGACGCTGGACTCGAACTCCTCGAAGCGCAGAGGCCGATTGTCCATCGCGCTGGGCAGGCGGAAGCCGTGCTCGACGAGGACGGCCTTGCGGGCGCGGTCGCTGTTGAACATGGCGCGCAGCTGCGGGAGCGTGACGTGGCTCTCGTCGATGATGAGCAGCCATCCGCCCTGGTTGGGCCGCATCCCGGCCGAGAGCCTGGCGCCGAGGTCGTCGGTGTCGGCGGCTTTGATTTCGTCAGCGCTGGAGCCTTCCCGACTGCTTTGTGCCGCCGGCGGCGCATAGTCGAAGTAGTCGAGGAGCGTGAACGGTTTCTCGCCCGGCTGACGCTTGTCGAACCAGCGCGAGTAATTCTCGATGCCCGAGCAGTACCCGACCTCTTCGATCATCTCCAGGTCGTATCTGGTGCGCGCGAGCAGGCGCTGCGCTTCGAGCAGCCTGCCCCGGCTGCGCAGCTGCATGACGCGCTCGTCCAGTTCGACCTTGATCCCCTCCAGGATCGGGCGAAGCTCCTCCTCGGGCATGATGTAGTGCACAGCCGGGAAGAGGAAGAACTGAGACTCCTCGGCCAGCAGTTCGCCCGAGGTCGGCTCGACGAGGTCCAGCCGCTCGATCTGATCGCCGAACAGGTCGATGCGGAGCGAGAAGCGTTCGTAGGCGGGCCAGATCTCGATGCAGTCGCCGCGCACGCGGTAGCACCCGCGCTGGGGGTCGGTGTCGTTGCGCCGGTACTGCATGGTGTTGAGCGCGAGGAGGAACGAGCGTCGGTTGATGTCCTCGCCCCGTGTGATTGTCAGGACGCGCTCGCCGTACGCCTCGGGCGACCCGAGCCCGAATATGCACGAGACCGATGCCACGACGATCACGTCGCGCCGCGAGAGGATGTTGCTCGTGGCCGCGAGGCGGAGCTGGTCAAGGTCGTCGTTTCGGCTGGCGTCCTTCTCGATATAGATATCGCGCTGAGGGATGTACGCCTCGGGCTGGTAGTAGTCGTAATAGCTCACGAAGTAGTTGACGGAATTGTGGGGGAAGAACTCACGGAGCTCCTCGTACAGCTGGGCGGCGAGGGTCTTGTTGTGGCTGACGATCAGGGTCGGCCGACCGATGGCTTCGATGACATTCGCCATGGTGAAGGTCTTGCCCGTGCCCGTGGCGCCCAGCAGGCACGAGTGCCGCTCGCGGGCCAGGATCCGCCGGGTGAGCTCCTCGATCGCACGGGGCTGATCGCCCTTGGGCGTGAACGGGGCCACGACGCGGAATTGTCCCGTGGCGTGCGTGGCTGTGGCATCATCGGCCATGACCAAGGGTAGGGTTCGGCTCGGATTGCGGTCGGGAGTGCAGCGAGGCCCGGCGGCGAGGCGGTCCAGTGTCGTCGTACGCTGATTTCAGGGCGGAGCGGCGGTTGCGCGCCCGGAACACAGATTCGCATATAAGTACGGCAATCTCTTGACTCGGGCCGTCGGATCTGGTAATTTCGGCTCATCAAGGAGGTTGGTCATGAAGAATACGAGATGGATTGCGGTCGCTGGAATCACCCTCGGAACGGTCGCAAATGGGCAGACCACGCCCGACCCTCCGCTGTATACCCAAGACGTAATCGGAACACTGGTCTCGCTCATCTCCTTCTCAAAGGAAGTAGACTCAACCTGCACGGTGGCAGCGCTGGCAATAGCCGACGACGTGACCTTTGACACGACTGTCCGTGTGACCAGCCTGACGTGGTGGGGTTCAGCAATCGTATGCGGTTCCCCCTTCACAGTATCTCGGTTTGACGGCGTCACGAAGATAATTGTGGAGTTCTATGCCACCGGTCCGGACGCCAGTGGCTTTGACGCTCCGACAGGCACACCGCAGACGTTTGAGTTCATTCCCGGCATTTCAATCGAAGAACTCCCACCCGCGGGATTGACCGAAGGCGACGCTGGATTCGAGAATAGAGTCATCTTTTCAACTCCAGTGGAGATTCAGGCTTCAGAGAAGACCTGGATCTCGATCGTTGCTGTGACATCAGAATTCTACTTGTGGGCCACACAGGGCACGGGAACAGATTCCCCCGATTTCGGGACGGACGGCGCAAAGAGCAAAGCGATCAATAACGGCACGGTCTGGACCGCTGTAGACGCTGTGTTTGGCGGGCAGGCGTTCTCCCTCGAAGGATTCGAGGCCGTCAGCGTTGACTCTGACAATGATGGACTCGATGACGCCACGGAAATTGCTCTCAAAAGCACACTTACATGCCTGGACATCAACAACCCCGATTCTGACGGGGACGGCCTGTTTGATGGATTCGAGGTGAACATCGTGGGCACCAATCCGTGCAAGGTTGACACGGATGGTGACGGCATCCCGGACATTCTGGATCTGGATTCGAGCACGCTCGAAGATCCGAGCGAGCAGGCGCTGTTCGCCCAATTCGTCGCGGACGAGATCTCGCTCGCGGATCTGCCGAAATTTTCTGGCCCCAACGATAATGCCAAGAGCGCGCGTCAGAAGGTTCTGACTTCGCGGATGGATGAGGCAGCTTCGCTGATCTCGCAGGAGATGTACGCAGAGGCGCTCGAAGTGCTCTTCTCGGTGCTCGCTCGCGTGGATGCCGACCAATCGCCGCCGGACTGGATTATCGACGAGAACGAACGCGCGTTCGTTGAGGAACTGGTGCTGTTCACGATAGGGCTGATCTCGTAGATGATCCAAGGAGGATTGGACCGAGTTGTACGATGGGAGCGCTGAGTATCGGACGACCTGGGTTGGGTCTGTGCGCAGTCAGGGCGACGCGAGCGGCGTAGGTGCCCTATCCTTCGGGCCATGACGACCTCCGAGCCTCACCAGTCGCTCTCCATCCGAGAAACGCTGACGTCGATCATCATCGCGTTCGCGCTGGCGTTTGTCTTCCGCGCGTTCGTGATCGAGGCGTTCGTCATTCCGACCGGGTCGATGGCCCCGACGCTGATGGGCGCGCACATGCGGTTTCGATCGCCGCAGACCGGCTACGACTGGGCGGTCGACCCCTGGGACAAGGTAGGCGAAAGGCCCAAGCCCATTCAGGGCGATGTGGCTAATCCCATCCGCGTCAACGACCCGATGAGCGGATACCCGATGTCAAAGCACGGCCTGCGCACGCACACGGGCGACCGGATCCTCGTCCTGAAATACCTCATCCCGTTCGGGCTCAGGCCGACGCGCTTCGATGCGGTCGTGTTC
>JADFOF010000398.1 GCA_022563015.1 Planctomycetota bacterium | reverse complement strand
AATCCGCTTCCTGCTCCTGTAATGTACCACAAGACCTCGGGTCTTGCAACAAGCCCGGAACCCTGGCATGAGTATGCATATGTCCGTCAATGGGCAGCGCCCGTCAGCAGGCTCACTCTTGGACGAGCCGCGACCGGGAGGGAGCGGTGGTTCGACGACCCATATCGCGATGGTCACACCCTGAGCACTCCCTTCCGGTCGTGCCTCGTTGGGGGAATCCGAGCCTTCGCCCGCGGCGAGCTCAGACTCGGCGTCAAGTGTTGAGTGGGAAGCACTCCCTTGCGGTCGTGCCTCGTCATGGATCCGGGGTTGACCCTCGCCGGATCTGTCGATCGACTCGCTGCGCTCAGGGGAGCGGGTGCTGGTCGCACATCTCGCGCACTGATGCTCGTACGCGCTGGCTTGTGCGCGCGAGCTGGTCTTCGCCGGTGAGGCCCGCGGCGAGGACCTCGTCGATCCAGGCGGCGACCTGGTGCATGTCGGTTTCATTGAAGCCTCGCGTCGTGGTGGCGGGGGATCCCAGGCGCAGGCCGCTGGTCACGCGGGGCGGTCGCGGGTCGTTGGGCACGCCGTTCTTGTTGGTGATGATGCCGGCGGCTTCGAGCCAGCGTTCGGCGTCGGCGCCGGTGAGGTTTTGGTCGCGGGCGCGCAGGTCCACGAGCATGACATGGTTGTCGGTCCCGCCGCTGGTGATGCGGTAGCCGTGCTCGGACAGCCCGGCCGCCAGGGCTCGCGCGTTGGCGACGATCTGCTGGCAGTAGGCCTTGAAATCCGGCCTGAGCGCCTCGCCGAACGCGACCGCCTTGGCGGCGATGATGTGCATGAGCGGGCCGCCCTGCATGCCGGGGAAGATCGCGCGGTTGATCTTTTTGCTCATTTCCTCGTCGTCGGAGAGGATGAGCCCGCCGCGCGGCCCGCGGAGCGTCTTGTGCGTGGTGGTGGTGACGACATGTGCGTGCGGGAAGGGCGAGGGGTGGACGCCGGTGGCGACGAGGCCGGCGATGTGCGCGATGTCGGCGAGCATGATGGCGCCGCACTCGTCGGCGGCCTCGCGCATGAGCTTGAAGTCGATCACGCGCGGGTAGGCCGAGTAGCCGCACATGAGTAACTTGGGCTGATGCTCGCGGCAGACGCGTTTGACAGCGTCGTAATCGATCTGCTCGAATTGGGGGTGATTCTCGTCGTAGTGCAGCGGGTAGTGGACGGGGTTGAACCACTTGCCGCTCATGTTGACCTTGAGCCCGTGGCTGAGGTGCCCGCCGTCGGAGAGCACGAGCGAGGCGAAGGTGTCGCCGGGCTTGAGCAGTGCGAGGAAGGCGGCGGCGTTGGCCGAAGCGCCCGAGTGCGGCTGGACGTTGGCGAAGTTGCAGTTGAAGAGCTGCTTGGCGCGGTCCTGTGCGACCCGCTCGACCTGGTCGTGGTGGACGCACCCGCCGTAATAGCGTGCGCCGGGGTAGCCCTCGGCGTACTTGTTGGTCAGGCAGGTGCCCATGGCGTGCATGACGGCTGGGGAGACGTGGTTCTCGCTGGCGATGAGCTCGATGGTCGTGGCTTGCCGCGCACCCTCGGCGGCGATGATGTCGGCGACCTCGGCGTCGGTCTCGCGGAGCAGATCAAGGGCGGCGTCGGTGATGGGGTCGTGCGGCATGGGCGATAGTACGTCCGACTCGCAGCGATTCCAGGAGGATCACTGTCGATACACCCAGAGCATCGACAGAACAGCTAAAACCGCGGTCAAGAGAGCCGTGATGACAGCAACAGAGAACGCCACGCCCCACGCCGACGGCAGCCTCAAATACGAAGCAACCGCTCGACGAATGACGAACATCTGAATCACCAGGGCCAGCCCGGCTGCGGGCAAGAGTGTCGGTCGAGGCCTACCAAGAAAAAGATCGACACCGAAAAATGGACTCGACCACCAGTTCGAGCTTCGGCCCGCGTTCCAATCGTACATTGACGAAAAACCGAGTATGCAATACGCCCATGGGACGCACACGAGCGAGTACACCCAGACCCGCAAGAGGTGAACGCGCCGCACACGGGCAAGCTTCATCGAATCTCCAAACAGCATGAGAATACCGGGCGCGATGGCTGTGGAAACCATGAGGCCCAAGAGCGGTAACAGAATCTCCATGTCATAGCGCCACGAATGGGCAAAGAGAGTGCCCATCACGAAGTCCCAGGGACTCACCCAATTTGAGTCGAGCCAAATAACGGCGCCGCACACGAAAGCGATCGGGACCATGACCAGCAGCGTTGCTGCACCCAGTAAAGGTGGGGACAGACAGGCAAAGATCCCGAGCCGATAGAGACTGATCTCGTCCTCGAGTCGGACCCAACTCCAGAACGACCATGGCCGTACCGCCCGCCAGAGCGTGTACAGAAAGCTCCGCGCATGGCTTCTCAGCGCGTGCTCAAAGAACCAGGGCTTGATCTTGAACCGGGGATCGAGCAGATACCGCCACTGAAATTCGAGCCCGCACTCGCTGCAGATGCCGGTGAGGGGGCATGCGTCCTTCCATGAGGCGACGATGCCGCTCAGGTCGTAGCCGCAGCGGGGGCAGGTCGGCGTCTGCGCC
>JADFOF010000063.1 GCA_022563015.1 Planctomycetota bacterium | reverse complement strand
AGAGTTCGCCCGATCCCTGCGGCAGTTCTTTCTCTCACGCGAACGGCGTCGGCGCTGCGGGCGCACGCGCGCCCCGTGCGCTCGACCGTGCGCTCCGGGCGGTCGTGTGGCCGCTCCCAACAGTCGACCGTGCGCTCCCAACAGTCGACCGCGCGCTCCCAACAGTCGACTGCGCGCTCCCAACAGTCGACCGCAGGCTCTCTATGGTCGACCGCACGCTCCCAACAGTCGACTGTCAACGACTCAACAAACCGGACAAACCGCGTCTGCAGCCCAATAAGCGCGATGGACGTGCGCCCCGCGCCGACGCGCCGATCCGCCCGCCGCCCGTGCACGCCCCATAACCCCGGGCGGGCTTCAAGGTGCAGCGAGATCCGAACAACGCCCGCCCCGCCCCGCCCCGCCCCGCCCCGCCGCTCCGATAACGCCCCGCCTCCCGCTCGCAACGCCGCGTCAGGCGGCACAATCTTTCTTCTCCGCACACTCAACCCAGACCGACACGCCGCCGATAAGCCCGGCACTGTGCGGCTCGCCGCGTGAATCAACGGCTCCTCTTTGAAAGGGAATCACCATGGGCGCGAACATGCCCTCGAACGACAACGCGGCGCTGGTCTGGCTGGAAGGCCACATCGACCAGTGGGTCGTCAGCGCCGCGACCATCGGACTCACGGATGGCCAGACGTCCGACCTGGCCGCCAAGATCACCGACACGCGCACCGCCTTCACCAGCGTCGAGCAGATCCGAAGCGACTCGAAGGCTCAGACCGTCGCCTACCACAGCAAGGCCGTCGGCATGCGCGACACAGCCAGCGACATGATCGCCGACATCAAGAGCTTCGCCAACACCGCGAGCGACCCCAACGCCGTCTACACCACCGCCGGGATCACCCCCGCCGACCCGCCCAGCCCCGCGCCCCCGCCCGAGCAGCCCGTGGCGCTGACCGCATCGCTGGGCGGCGACGGCTCGGTCACCATCAGCTTCGCCGGACGCGGGGCGGTCGGGACCGTCTGGGAGATCTCGCGCAAGCTCGCGGGCGAGACCAGCTTCAAGCACCTCGGCCACGCCGACGTGGCGACCAAGTCGTTCACCGACACCACCGTGACCGCCGGCGTCGCCACCGCGATGTACCAGATCCGCGGCATCCGCGGCTCGCTCACCGGCCCGGCCAGCTTCCCGCTCACCGTCCAGTTCGGGAATAACGACGGAGGCGTCGCCGAGATGGGAATGGCGGCCTGAACCAGTCCGATACGCCCGACACCAACACCCGCCGCCCCAGGGCGGGGTTTTCATGCGCACGCTTGCCCCGGCGGGGAGGCCCCGGATTCAGAGCGTCCCGGTATTGGAATGCTTCTTCGCTTCCTCCGTGTCGCTGTTGTGGACCTCTCCGATCTCCCCTTATTCACACCCCTCCCAGCCGTGTCGGGCCTACGATCGGAGCCCGTTACACAGCCCAGCGAAAGGACGGAGAATCATGGCCACGCGACGCGCGAAGATCAGCATCATCGGGGCGGGCAACGTCGGCGCCACCTGCGCCCACTGGGCCGCCGCCAAGGAACTGGGCGATATCGTTGTCCTGGATATCCCCGACAAGGAGGGCATGGCCAGGGCCAAGATGCTCGACCTGGCCTGCTGCGCCCCGATCGAGCGCTTCGACGCCAGCATCGTGGGCACGAGCGACTACAAGGACATCGTCGGCAGCGACGTGGTGGTGATCACGGCCGGGCTGCCGCGCAAGCCGGGCATGAGCCGCGACGACCTCATCCAGACCAACGTCAAGATCGTCAAGAGCGTCGCCGGCCAGGTCGCCGAGCACGCGCCCGAGTCGATCATCATCGTGGTCAGCAACCCGCTGGACGCGATGGTGTACACGGCGTGGAAGGCGAGCGGGTTTGACACGCACCGGATCGTGGGCCAGGCGGGCGCCCTGGACGTGGCGCGGTTCAAGACGTTCCTCTCCATGGCGCTCGAGTGCTCCGTCGAGGACATCTCGACCCTGCTCCTGGGCGGGCACGGCGACGACATGGTCCCGCTGCCCAGGCTCACCAGCGTGCACGGCATCCCCATCGCCGACCTGCTCGACGAGGCGACGATCACCGCCTGCGTCGACCGCACCAAGCAGGGCGGGGGCGAGATCGTCAAATTGCAAGGCACCAGCGCCTGGTACGCCCCGGCCAGCGGCACGATCCAGATGGTCGAGGCCATCGTCAAGGACAAGAAGCGGATCATCCCGTGCGCGGCGTATTGCGAGGACGAGTTCGGCGTCGCGCCCGGACAGAAGGGGCAGGGCTACTTCATCGGCGTGCCCGCGGTGCTCGGGGCTGGCGGCGTCGAGCGCGTCGTCGATTTCAAGCTCGTCGGCGAGGAGGTCGAACTCATGAACGAATCCATCAGCCACGTCAAGGACCTCGTCGGCGTGGTCCGCACAATGTTCCCCGAACTCGCCTGAGAGTCGCAACGGATCTTCACGAGAAATGTACCACAGCCGGAGGTGAATCGGCATGAAGAAAGATCTTGGCAGACTGGCCGCGTGCTGCACGCTCGCGTTGATCTCGCTCGCGAGCGGTGCGGCGGCCCAGGACGAGGTCGGGCCGTTCCTCCCTGCACCCCCGCTCCCCGTTGACGAAGAGTTCGAGGCGGTCAAGGCCGCCCTCGTCGGATCCTGGCGGGCCGAAACCAACGAGCCCAACCCCGATGCGGAGGAGCAGGGCGGCGTGCTCTGGATGAGCATCGCGCCGATCACGGTCGAGGGGCTCCCCGACGCGCTGTACGTGGAGCGGGCGTGGGACACGAGCCTGCACCATCCGTTCGGGCAGAGCATCATGCAGCTCTACCGGTTCGAGGGAGCCATCCGCATCCGCACGCTCGAGTTTCGACACGGGCTTGAGCGCTCGGACGTCTTCTCGGGGTTGTGGGCTGTGCCGGAGTCGATGCCCGCGCTGAACGCCGATGAGCTCTTCGCGACACTGGACTTTGACATCATTGGCTCCGATGGCACGTTTCAGGCCAGGACGCCCTACCCCTATCCAACCGCGTCGGGAGGCGCGTGCCAGTTGCTCAGCGAGTTCGAGGTCTCGGGCGACCGGTTGCGATCGAAGGACACCGGCATCGCGCCCGACGGCAGCGTCGCATGGTCGTCCAACGAGGGAAACGGGTACGCGTGGGAACGGGCGGAGATGGACATCCGCGTGCGCAAGGACGACGACGGCTTCGTGATGATCGAGTATGCCGGGTGGGACTCGGCCCCGGGCGGGGAGGGCGACGTCGTGTTCCTCGATCACGTCGGTCAGACCGGACAGGGCGCGGTCTTCTGGTCGGCGACGATCAACCGGACGCTGGCCAAATTTGTGCTCCCGCTCGGCGACACACCGGTGGAAGGGCTGACCCGGACGCTGGCCGACATCCGGGTCGGCACGATACGACGAACGGTTGTACCACCCAGCCTGGGGTACGGCGACATAGCCACGCCACAGATCCCCCCCAACTCGACGCTGTATTTCATGATCGACTGCGTGGGATACGAGAAGGGTGAACCGGCCCCGGCGCCCGAGCCCGAAGCGCCCGCCGAGGGCGACGATCCTCCGCCGGCGGAACCGCCGAGCCCGGTCGAGCCCCCGCCGCCGGGCACATGACCCACGCTGACCACGCCCAACACCCCCGTCCGCCGGGGGTGTTGTCATCGGGGCGGACCGATCGACGTGGATAGAGTCCTTTGATGTCAGCGGATGACTACTACAAAGTGTTGAACGTGAAGCGCGGCGCGACGCACGAGGAGATCCGCACCGCGTACCGCCGACTGGCCCGCAAGTATCACCCGGACGTCAGCGATCGGCGAGACGCGCAGGCGAGGTTCACAGAGATCCAGGAGGCGTATGACGTTCTGTCGGACGACAAGAAGCGCCGCCTGTACGACGCCGCCGGGCCCGCGGCGGTGGGGGGACCGGGTCGGCCTCACGGGAACTACACGTGGTCCAACGTCGGGGGCGGGCAAGGCGTGGGTGTCGATTTCAATCTCGACGACATGGGCGCGATGTTCGAGACGTTCTTCGGCGGGCGGGGCGACTTCGGTAGACCGGGCACCCGCCCGTCGCGCGCCGCTCGGCGCAAGGGGCGCGACCTGGAGAAGTCCATCTCGATCCCGTTCATTCGCGCGGTAGAGGGCGGCACGGAGCGCGTCCAAGTCGGGCAGGGCGCCTCGGCCGCGACGATCGACGTCAAGATCCCCGCGGGGATCGCGCACGGCGCCAAGCTGCGGGTTGCGGGCAAGGGCGAGCCCGGGCAAGACGGCACGTCGCACGGAGACCTGATACTGATCGTGTCAGTCCAGGAGCATCCTCTCTACCGGCGCGAGCACGCCTCGCCGCTGAATCTGCACCTCGACCTGCCACTGACCGTCGAAGAGGCGCTGGCGGGGTCCAGGATCGTGCTTCCCGCGCCGAGATCCAACGTGGAATTGACGGTTCCGGCGGGGACCAGCGGGGGCACGACGCTGCGGGTGCGCGGCCGGGGCATCAAGGCCCGCTCCGAGCGGGGCGATCTGCTCGTTCACACGCGGATCGTGCTCCCCCGGCGCGACCCGGACGGCACGCTGATCTCGGCAGCCGGGATAATCGCGGCGGCCACGGACAATCCGCGGACCGGCCCGGACTGGGATTAGCCCCGCCCGGCCGTCGCGCCACCCATCCGCCACCCCACGCGCAGGTCGCGATCTTCCGAATTGAAGCCCGTGCAGCGAAATTCAACTTGACTTCGGTAAGGCCATGCGCGACACTGCTCCGCGGCGAGCGGCGTCGGCGGGGCCCATGGGGACAAGGGCTAGCCTGTGCTCAGGAAGCAGAACCAACTCTTTGTGTCTCTCTTGTGTGCGTTCGACGCCCTTGTGATCGCGATTGCCTGCGTCGCCGCCTGGATCCTGCGAAAGCTGCTGATGCTCCCGCTGCCCGAGGGGCACCGCTTCTGGCCGCAAAGCTGGGAGAGCTATTTCAAGGAACCGCTCGTCCTGTTCACGATTCCCGTCACGCTGTACGCCATGTGGTTCTTTGGTCTGTACCGGCCTCGTCGCGACCGCACGCTGCGCGGCGAGTACGTGCAGATTCTCAAGGTGTCTGTCGCCGCGGTCATCGGCGTTGTGGTCATGCTCTGGGCGCTGGGCAACGAGGAGCTGCTCGGCGCCACGCTCGAGTCGCAGGCGGCGTGGATCAACGGACTGGGGCTGGATCTCGGCCGTATACAGATCGGCGCGCTCGCCCTGATCCTCCCCGTCGCCCTGATCGTGCACAGGTCGGCTTTTCGAATGCTGCTTCGCGCGATTCGACGCCGGGGGTGGAACCTTCGGCACGTGGCGATCATCGGCGTGGGGCGCGTCGGACGGATCGCGTGCCAGACGATCGATCGCAACACCTGGACGGGGCTGAACGTCTCCTATTTTATCAGCCATCGCGAGACAAACCGGCTGACCGAGTGCCAGGGTCGGCCGGTGCTCGGCGGGATCGGCGATCTCGAGGAGATCCTCAGGAAGCATCCGGTGGACGCGATCTATGTGGCGGTGCCGACCGCCAGGTCCGCGATCGTGCCAAGGCTGCTGCACAGGCTCGACAAGGTCGCCGTCGATGTCCGCATCGTGCCGGACGTCAACCCGCGCTACGTCCAGCAGAACATGACGACGAGCGAGCTGGACGGCATGCCCGTATTGAGCTATCGCGAGAGCCCGCTGTGCGGATTCGGCGGGCTGTTCAAGCGGGGCATCGATGTCGTCGGGGCGCTGGCGGGGCTGATCATCTTCGCGCCCGTGATGCTCGTGTGCGCCATCGCGGTCCGCGCGTCCGGGCCGGGCTCGGTCATCTTCCGCCAGCAGCGGGTGAGTCTCGGGGGCGGGGTCTTCTCCATCTACAAGTTCCGGACGATGCGATACGTGCAAGGCGAGGCGGTTGGCGAGGCCCGCTGGACCGCACGCGACGATCCGCGGATCACCCGGGTCGGCCGGGTGCTGCGCCAGACCAGCCTGGACGAGCTCCCGCAGCTTCTGAACGTGCTCAAGGGCGACATGTCGCTGGTCGGGCCTCGCCCGGAACGCCCCGAGCTCATCGACCGCTTCCGCGAGGACTGGCGCGGATACATGCTCCGGCAGCACGTCAAGGCTGGGATCACAGGCTGGGCCCAGGTCAACGGGCTGCGGGGCGACACCAGCCTGCGAAAACGACTCCAGTACGACCTCTTTTACATCCGCAACTGGTCGCTGTGGCTGGACCTGAGAATCCTCACGCTCACCGTATTTCGCGGATTTGTTCACCGAAACGCACACTGAGCGTCGATAAGGGGCGTTTTAACGGGCGTTGCATTGTAGAGCGATACTGGTATACTCGGGAGTTCTCCTGCGGCTGGTCGTCGCGGACTGCGCGGACTATGAGGATGTGCCATGACCAATGTTGAGAAGCGCCGACATGGGTTCACGCTGATCGAACTGCTGGTGGTGATCGCGATCATCGCGCTGTTGATCGGGATCCTGCTACCCGCGCTGGGTGAGGCGAGAAAGTCGGCGCGCAAGGCCGTCTGCCTGTCCAACCAGGGGCAGCTCGGACGAGCGATGATGACGTACGCGGTGGACTTCCACGACCGCATCGCGGCCTATACGTGGAAGCGCGGGTTTCATTCGTACAGCAGGTGGCCGGAGTTGAACAACGCCAGCACGTCCGCTCAGGCCTCAATGAACCAGGCGGTCGACATTCTGCGCCGCCTGGCCGACCGCGAGGATATCCCCGTGCTGCTCGGTCGGATCCCGCACCGGCGCTATACGCACCTCATCCTCAACGACTATCTGTCGGCGAAGCTGCCGGAAAAGGCAATGGCGTGCCCGGAGGACGCCATCCTCATCCACTGGCAGAAAGATCCGAGAAACATAGACCCGGCTCCCCGGGGCGGGCGTCCAGCGTGGGAGGATTTCTGGCCGTACAGTTCGACGTACCAATTCGTGCCGGTGTCATGGTCGCCGGACATGGGGATCCCAGGGCGGCAAACGGTCCGGCCGTCTAACAACCACAACCTGTTTCATGTTCCCACCCGCACCGCGTATGGCGATCGCGGGCTCAACGAGGTCACATTCCCGAGCAGCAAGGTGGCTACGTTCGATTTCAATGATCGCCACTCGCCCAGGCAGCCGTTCTATGCTTACGAAGAGGCGAAGTCGACCATGTTGTTCTTCGACGGCTCCGTGCGGTCCAAGCGGACCGGCGACGGTAACGAAGGGTTCCAGCCCAACCGCCCGAGCGAGTCCGCACCCTCCTTTTTCAGTTACAACCCGAGCATTCTCGGCTTTGAACCGCCCACGCTGAGTGGAAACCGATCCGATCGCGTCAAGGGCTTCTACCGTTGGACGCGCGGCGGCCTTAAGGGCGTCGACTTCGACGCTGGTGAGATCGACACCGGGCAGATGCGGTAGATTCCGACTGTCAGACTGACTGTCCAATTGCTGCGGACGGGGGAGGGCCTTTGTTGGCACCGAGCCCTCCGCCGGCGATTCCGACCGTTGCTGCGTAGGGTCGAGCGTCTTCAGATCGAATGCTGTGTGGAGAGGTGCGCACGACCCCGAGTCTGAGTCCGCGAAAGCTCGGATTCCTCTCGATGACTTCCAAAAGCCCGGAGATCCGAGCCTTCGCCCGCGGCGGGCTCAGACTCGGCGTCCTTGTCGAGGGCTGGGCCTGGGCCTACATTTGGCGCACGGTGGACCGATCGGGGCGAGTACCCAAGTGGTCAAAGGGGGCAGACTGTAAATCTGCTGGCGTACGCCTTCGGGGGTTCGAATCCCTCCTCGCCCATTGATTCGTTTCGCACGGTTTCGCGCTCCGTCGCGTCGGCTCTCGCATCCCCTGAACAACAGGGCATTTGCGACTCCTGGGGCGCGTCGGTGCGATCCGCCGCGGTCTGATGCCGCCCGCGCTCTGGGCCACCGATCGCCGACTCGAAGTGGGCCTCGCCCGCCTCCGAGGAGTGCTGTGCAACGTCAGGAGGCTGTGTCCGAACCAGGCCACTCGCGGGATGGAGAGGCAGGCGTCCGTGAGAGGCCCCTGTCGATCAAGGATTCGAGGCTGCCAGGGGCACTCTTCGCACTATTTCTGACTGTTTCCACGTGGCACCGGTTTGGCTGCGGATGGCGCGGTACGCTGATAGGGCACAACGAAACGGAGGCACACCATGCCACGCACAGTCGCCGTTCTCATGCCGCGCCTGGTTCTGCCGGCGGTCCTGATCGCAGCGGGTTGCACGAGCCGGGGACCGATCGCCCCAAGCGACGCGGGTCCATCGGATCAGCGGA
Source organism: Planctomycetota bacterium (assembly GCA_022563015.1). GTDB lineage: Bacteria > Planctomycetota > Phycisphaerae > Phycisphaerales > UBA1924 > JADFGU01. Next base: position 3,729 of record JADFOF010000063.1, on the reverse strand, counting down.
GCGAATTGAGGCCCGACAGCCCGATCGAGGCGGCCATGTTCCGGTACGCGCAGCGCCGCTCCGCTGACGGCACGATTCCCGACGGCGCGTTGCTGCGGGCGATTGCGCACCGCGACGGGATGATCGACGCGCAGAACTCAGCCCCGACCGGCGCCACCGATGGGCCCAACTGGTCCTGGCTCGGGCCGGGCAACATCGGCGGCCGCGTGCGCGAGGTGCTCATCCATCCGTTGCAGCCTGATATCATGTGGACCGGCGGCGCCAGCGGCGGCGTGTGGAAGACCATTGACGGCGGCGCGTCATGGCAGCCTCTGAACGATTTCCTGTCCTCGCTCTCGATCGGGTGCATGGCCATGGACCCGCTCGACCCGGACGTGATCTACGCCGGCACGGGCGAGGGTTTCTTCAACACGATCGGCGGCACGTCGAATCTGGCCGCGGTCAAGGGCGCGGGCATCTTTCGCTCGACCAACGGCGGAACGACTTGGACGCACCTGAACTCGACCACCGGCCCGGAATGGGACTATGTCAACCGCATCGCCATCGACCCGACCAACACGAATCTCATCCTTGCAGCCACGTCGCTGGGCATCTTCCGCTCGACCGACGGCGGCGCGTCGTGGAGCCAGCGGTCGAACGTCATCGCCTTCGATCTCCGCTTCGATCCGAACAATCCGATGCACATGGTCGCGGGGCGGCGCGACGGGCCGCCGCTCTATTCCACCAACGCGGGCTTGACGTGGCAGCCCGCGGCGGGCGTCGCCGGCCTGCGCAGCGAGGTGCGCTACGCGCCGAGCGCGCCCGACAGGGTTTACGCGGCCGTGACCAACACCGGTCGTATTAAGATCTACACGTCGACGGACGGCGGCCAGACGTATGCACTCACGACCGCAGGCAACGGCATCCAATGCTGGGACGCCTACAACAACGTCCTCTGGGTCGATCCGACAGACGAGAACGTCGTCATCATGGGCGGCGTCTGGATCTTCCGCTCGACCAACGCGGGTGTCAACTTCAGCCAGACGTTCGGGGGCGTCCACGCGGATATGCACTCCATCACAACACACCCGGACTACGACGGCGTGAACAACCGGACCATCCTCATCGGGTGCGACGGCGGTGTGTACCGCGCCAATGACGCATACGCGAACCCCGTGACCGAACTGAACAATAATCTCGGCATCACACAGTTCTATGGAGGGGCGATCGCGCCCAATGGGATCATCATCGGAGGCACACAGGACAACGGCACCCTTCGATTTTCGGGTGGCACCGAGACATGGACGAGAGAAATCGGCGGTGACGGAGGCTTCTGCGCCGCGGATCCGACGGATTCAAACTACATGTATGGCGAGACGCAGCGGCTACGCATTTACCGAAGCACCAACGGCGGGTTGACGTTCAGTCAGGTCACCAGCGGTCTCACGGACATTGGCGGGCTCAATACGAACTTCATCCCATACTTCACACTCGACCCGAACAATCCCAACCGGATGCTCGCCGCTGCACGCAGGCTTTGGCGCAGCGACAATATGAAGGGGCTTACACCCACCTGGTCGTCCATCAAGCCTGCGATCGAATCCGCCCCGCCACCGCCTCCACCCGGTCCGAGCCACTTCGAGGCTGACGATCCGCGCAACATCTCCACGATCACCGTTGCCCAGGGCGACTCGGATGTCATCTGGGTCGGGTACAACAACGGGCAGGTCTGGAAGACGGCCAACGGCACCGCGGGCACGCCCAACTGGACACGCCTGGACAACAACGGCCTGTTCCCGCTGCCCGACCGATGGATCTCAACCATCGTGATTGACCCGGCCGACCACGACGTCGCCTACGTCGCGATCATGGGGTGGGAGAACGACAACCTCTGGAAGACCGTTGATGGCGGGCAGACGTGGGGCGATGTCAGTGGCCAGGGCGTGCTCCAACTGGCGCCCGCGCCCGCGAGCGCGCTCGCAGTCGATTGGGCTCAGCCCGGTCGCCTCTTCGTCGGCACTGACATCGGTGTGTTCACCTCAATCAACGACGGCGTAACGTGGACCGTCCACACGCAGGGCCCCGGCACCGTGCCCGTCGAGCAGCTGCTCTGGAAGGACGCCGACACGCTCGTCGCCGTCACGCACGGGCGCGGCATGTTCGAGGCCGATGTCTCCAAGCCGCTGTTCATGGGGCAGATTGCGATCCCGTCCGACCCGACGCCGCCGGGCGTTGATCCGATCATCGGCATCGAGGTGACGCCCGGGACGCAAGGCCTTGTGCTCGGCAGTGTCGTCGCGATGGTCCGTGATGCCACTGGAGCGTTTGCGCGAATGCCCATGACGAGTATCGGCGCAGATCGGTACGAGTTGACCATGCTGACCACCGAGTGCGGCCCGGCGGTCGAGTTCTACTTCGAGGCGATGGGCGATGGCGGCGCGACCGTTCGCCTCCCGGAACGAGCGCCCGGGATCGTATTCTCGTATCGAATCGGCACGCTCGAATCCGTCTTCTACGACGACTTCGAGACGAACACCGGATGGTCCGCTGAGAACCTTGGCGCAACCTCGGGCGACTGGCAGCGGGGCATTCCTGTCAACGATCCCGCGTGGGCGTACGACCCGACGCGCGACTCGGACGGTAGCGGCCAGTGCTTCCTCACGCAGAACGAACTGGGAAATACGGATGTGGACGAGGGCGCGGTCCGCCTCACCTCTCCCAACCTGGACATGTCCGCCGGCGACGTCACGCTCAGCTACGACTACTACCTGAACATGACCAACCCGGCTGGTGTGGACATGCTGCTCGTCGAGGTGAGCTCGACCGGCGTGGGCGGGCCTTGGACCGAGATGGCCCGGCACGAAACGGATGGCGGCCTCGCGTGGCGAACGCACACGCTCACGACCGCTGACTTCACCGCCGCGGGCGTGGCGCTGACCGGCACCATGCGGGTGCGGTTCACCGCCAACGACGCTGATCCGCAGAGCATCGTCGAGTCGGGGCTCGATGCGTTCGACCTCTCCGTGCTGACCTGCGCGCCGTGTTACGCCGACTGCGATGGCAGCGGAACCCTCGACATCTTCGACTTTCTGTGCTTCCAGAACAGCTTCGTGAACGGTGAGCCGTACGCCTGCGACTGCGATCCCGACCCGGCCTGCGACATATTCGACTTCCTGTGCTTCCAGAACGCGTTTGTGGGCGGGTGTCCGTAGGCGTCACAGCGCCTCGCCGCTCATCCTCAACCGCGTCATTCCTCGTCGTAAGCTGCGGTTGCACCAGAGCCGTCCCACCCAGGCCAGACACGGTCGTTCCGTTCATATCGTCCCGACTCGAATCTCTCGAAGAGATGAGGCACGAGCGAATGGTGGATGGGTTGATCGCCCAGATCGGGTTCCAGGCTCGTCTGCGCGGCGTAGGTCACGGCGTCCGAGCCATCGACCAGCACGTGGTACCAGGGCTGGTCGCGGTCGGGCTGGGTCCGGTTGCTGCTGTACCACTGGTCATCCGCCCGGCAGCTCAGGTCAAAGTCCACGACGACCCCGCGATACCGATAGCGACGATGGCAGACCAGTTGTCCGATCGAAAAGCTCGGCGGTTCATCCTGGAAGTATTCGTTGGGCTTCGGGTCTGACATACAGAGATCCTATGCCCGAGCGGCCAGGTTCTCGTTGCTCTGGTCTGTGGCGGCTCTGGATGAGCGCCCGCCCCGGTCTTTCTACCGGCCCACGGTGACGACGGGTCGCGCTGTGC
>JADFOF010000397.1 GCA_022563015.1 Planctomycetota bacterium | reverse complement strand
TGCCGGATCTTGCCCTTGGTGTAGCGAGCGGCCCGGGCGTCGGGGTAGTTCGCCAGCACGCGCCGGTACAGCATCACCTCGCGTTCGGTGTCCTCGCCGCAGTACCGCGCGGCCGTCATGAGCAGGCTCGCGGCCCGGTCGTCCTCGGGCGCCATCTTGACGAAGTGCTCCAGCGCGGGCATGAACTCGTCCTCGGCGTACTTTGTCTTCTGCCCGATCGTCTGCGCGTAGGTGTAGCACGCCTCGACCGCCAGCGGGCCGTCGCCGGTGTTCATGATTCTTTCGGTCTCGGCCAGCACCGCGTCGGTGTCGCCGAGCGTGCGCGCCAGGATCGTCCACCGCTGCGGCATGAGCGTCTCGATCTGCTCGTGGTCCGGGTTGATCTGATACAGTTCGAGAATGAGCGCAGCCCGCGTGGTCTCGACCGCGTTCAGCTCTTGCCGGTACTCTTTTCCGTAGTCCTCGTCGCCTCGTTTCGACCGGTCGTAGTCTGGCGATTGCAGCGCGTTGATCTCGGCCAGGATCACCTCGGCCGTGCGCGCGTCCTGGGCGCTCGCCGGCGCGACGATGGCCGCGACACCTACCGCGGCGCTCATCATTGTCAATCTGATTCTGTTCATGGCGTTCCCTCGTGGTGTGGACATCGGAATCCGGCCCACCCATCGCGGGCCGGCAATCGCGAGTCTACCGGATCCCGCCACCCGAATCCAATCGCCAGGTGCGAACAGGAGCCGACCGTTGGGAGTATTTAGCGCGAAGACCGCTGTGTCCCACCGCAAAGAGGCCCAAGCGCCAGCGCGGGCTCTCCCCGTTCATTTCCCGATTTCAACGCGAAGATCGCGAAGGGCGCGAAGTGAGGGAGAGACGGAGGGGGGAAGCGACGGAGCGACGAAGGGGGGGAAGAGACGAAGTGGCGGAGCGACGGAGCGGCAGGTCTCCCGGCGCGCCGGGGTCCGAACTGGCTGCTCGCCCCATTCCCCGCACCCCATTTCCCCCGCCCCAACCCATTTCCCCATCTCGGCGTGCTTGGAGAGTGCGCGTTGCGTTCTGTGACGATCGCTGCGCCTCAGTTGTGGCGCGAGAGACCGGGTTCGGCGGGTCGCGGTTGCTTCATGCAGGTCGGACAGATTCTCGCGTACACTCCAGCCCGTCGTGCGAGGCTCTCATGAAGTGGATCAGGCGAAGACTCTATTGGCTCAGGATTCGACCGAATGTGTGGGTTCATCACATGACGGGGATCGTGTGCGTGATCGCGCTGATCTGGATCGGCGTTTCGATCAGCTTTGGGTCGTACTACGACGATTCCGTTGTGGGAAGTTGGATTCACAGAATGGTGACTGGTCGGAGTGATTCGTGGATCTTGTCGGCTTGGCCGCCGTGTTATGCGGTTGAAATCGACGGCAAACTGTGGATTGTCGACGGCGACACGCAGTGGACGGAAGAGTTCTTGAGTGAATATCAAGACCACATGCTTGTGTACACGCAAGGCGAGAACCGATCTGGCTTTCTTGCCCCGGTGCGCGTACAGACCGTGCACAGCCTCATGACCGAGACAGAATGGGAAGAGTTCGATCCGAGCTTGGGTGATAGTCTCATGTGGTTGTGGGACTGGGGGTCGGTACCGGATCAGGTTGGATTCCTCGCGATCGGATCCACGCTCCTTCAGCCTCCTTCCTTTGGCTTGGATAACCCGTACTACGAACCGTTTCGGGTTTACTGGGCGGGGCATGTCATGAACGTGCTCGCCCTTGTCGCGTTCTGTGGGTTTGTGTGGTCGGCCTGGTGGGCCCCTGCGATGATCCGCGAGCAAGCCGCTCAGATCCGGTCGCGGATCGGACGCCGTCGGATCGCTCGCGGGATCTGCCCGGAGTGTCGTTACGACGTGCGCGCCACCCCGGGCCGATGCCCCGAGTGCGGGTGGGGGCATGCCGATGAGGTGGACGAGCACGCAAGGGAGACATAGGAGAACACCGGGCCGCCCGATCAGCCCGCCCCGCCCGGCCGCGGCGTCCGCCCGATGCGCCCCCTCGTTCGAGCCCCCGATCGGCCCGCGCGACGCCCAATAAGAACAACCCGCCGTGCGGCGGGTTGTGTGGGGTGTTTTTGCAGGAAAGGAGTCGGCGCTACACGCGTTTGCGGCGGAGTCCGATCGCCCCAATCCCGACCATCGCCATCGCGGCTCCGGTGGGCAGGGGAATGATTTGCTCACGGCTGGCGACGATCATGTCATCAAAGCCGAAAAAGTCTGAAGTGTTGCTTGCTTCGAAAGTGATGCCCATGATGTCATGGGCGGCGTTTTGTGATATGAATCCGTAGAACAGGAGCGACCCGTTGGTGGACCCACCAGAACCAGTGGTGTTTCCAACGTTGAGCACCGCATTACCGCCACCGACGAGGTTCAAGGTGAGCGTCGCGCCAAAGTCACCGATGTCCGTGCCGTAGAACCCAAACGCCGCGATGCTCGACGAGAACGTCACAGTGAAGGGGTTGCCTCCACCAATCTGAGCTTCCCAATACTGCGTGCCAGACGTCGCAAACCGGCCAACGCTGGGAGCACCACGAATGATCCCGCTCCCACCACTGA
>JADFOF010000396.1 GCA_022563015.1 Planctomycetota bacterium | reverse complement strand
GTCCCGCAGCAAACCGACGCCGGTCGAGGCGCACCCACACGCGCCCTTCGGTCGCCTCTTCCTTGCGCGCCAGCCAAAGGGCCACCTGTCGCCAAAACTGCGTGTGCTCGTCGGCCTTGCCGTGCATCCGCCAGAGATAGGTCGTGTCACCGGCGAAGGCCAGGGTGCGCAATTGCCCGCCGTCGATGGCGACCAGCAGCGGTGCTCCGTCGGGGGTCTCAGCCAAGACCTGTGCCAGTGGCGCGAGCTTGTCGAAGCGGTTGGCCCCCTCCAGCGGGGGGAGCGATTGCCAGATCTCGCGGTTGGTCGCTTGCGATCCAAGACGCATCACGTAATGCGCCTCGCCGCGGTCGGTCGGAAGAAAACTGGCGGGCGGCCGTCGGATTATTGCTCCAGTCCCAGTTTCGAACGCCAGTCTTCATTGTAGGGCAGGGAGAACATAAGCTGGAGCTCCTCGGCGCGATTGTCTCGGCGGTCGGCCAGAATCGCCACATGAAGAGGCGCGCCGTTGCGGCTATTCCGATTGATGTCCTCGCCCTGATCCAGCAGTTCACGGACCTTGTCGACATCGCCCTCTCGCGCTGCGGTGTGTATCGGGGCCGCGTGTGCCGCTGAGATCGCGTCCCATGGCGAAACAACGTCCGCCGAGATCGTCCGGGGCTCGGCGCCATCCGAAAGGCAGGTGTAGTCCATCGCTTCTACTCACATGCGCAGCAACGCGCAGATTCGCATCTCGCCGATTCGATTGATCGGCCAGAATGACGAGCAGATCGGCATCGTCGAGACGGAGGAAGCCATACGCCAGGCGCGCGAGGCCGGACTCGATTTGGTCGAGGTCGCGCCCGGCGCGCGCCCGCCGGTCTGCCGGATCATGGACTTCGGCAAGTGGAAGTACCGCCAGAAGAAACACCACAAGAAGCATCACGAGCAACAACTCAAGGAAGTGCGCATTCGGCCCAAGACCGACGTCCACGACCGCGAGGTCAAGCTCAAGCGGGCCATCCGGTTCTTTCGCAAAGGCGACAAGGTCCAGTTCACCATGATGTTTCGCGGGCGCGAACGGGCCCACCGGGAGATCGGGATCACCATCTTCCGGGCAATCATCGCCGAGTTCGGCGAGCACGTGAAAGTCGAACGTCCGCCCAGCATGGACGGCCGGCACATGATCATGATCCTCGCGCCAGGCAAGGGAGCTTTTGAGGACGCCGTACCCGAGGGAAAGAGCGAAGAGCCGGGCAAGAGCGAGAAACCCAAGAAGACGGACAGGCGCCCCGCGCCCGAGGGGAAAACGCCGACCGAGCCCGACGTCGCGACGCAGGCGGAGCAGGTGCCTGCGGTGCAGGCGTCGATGCCCCAGACATCGGCGGAGCAGGCACCGGCGAAACCGACACCGACAGAGCAGACGCCGGCGGAGCAGGCTCCGGTGGAGCCGACGCCGGCGGAACAACCGGCCGAGGAAAATTAGCGCTCCGCCAGCCGTGACAGGAAGTGCCGGCTGGGTGCCCCACCTCTTCAGAGGTGGGGGGCACGAATGACCACGCGGGTTCGTGCCCCCCACGGCTGAAGCCACGGACCACCCGAACGACGGACCGCAGCCGGGCGGTTGCAGGGTCGCGTGTGACAGCTCTCGGACAGGATCTCGGTCGTCCGCGAAACCCGTTGGGATGAAAACAAGCACCATGGAGGGCAAGCAACCTGCTATCGGCTTCATCGGCCTCGGCATCATGGGTTTGCCCATGGCCGGGCACCTCCTACGCGCCGGGTACCGACTGTTCGTTCACACCCGGACCGCCGCGAAAGCAGGGCCGGTCCTCGATGCCGGGGGGGTGTGGTGCGAGACGCCCGCGGAGGTCGGGCGCGAGAGCGAGCTGCTGATCACGATCGTGACGGACACGCCCGACGTCGAGGCGGTTCTCTTCGGCGAGGACGGGGCGGCCGCAACCCTGGCACGCGAAACATGCGTCGTGGATATGAGCACGATCAGCCCGCCGGCGACTCGACGCTTCGCGAAAACGCTTTTGGAACGAAAGATCACCTTGCTCGACGCGCCGGTAACGGGCGGCGACGTTGGAGCCCGAAACGCTACGCTGACGATCATGGTCGGCGGGCCGCGGGCCGCGTTCGAGCGCGTCCGTCCGGTGCTCGACGTGTTGGGAAAGCGAATCGTCCACGTCGGCCCGTCGGGCAGCGGCCAGATGCTCAAGGCTTGCAACCAAATCCTGTGTGCCGTGAACATGATCGCGGTCTGCGAAGCGCTCACGCTCGCGAAACGAAGCGGCTTGGATATGCGGACGGCGATCGAAACGCTCGGCGGCGGCGCGGGCGGCTCGTGGGCGCTGACGAACCTGGGATCGAAAATCGCCGAGCGCGATCTCGAGCCCGCGTTCATGATCAAGCTGATTCAAAAAGACCTGCGGATCGTCCAGGAAGCCGCCCGGGAGTTGGGCGTCGCGCTGCCCGGCACCGCGCTGTCTCAACAACTGTTCCGCGCCGTCGAAGCCGAGCCGGACGGCGGTGAACTCGGCACGCAGGCGATGATCAAGGCGATCGAAAAGCTCGCCGGTTCTACGGACGCCGGATAGACTTCCA
>JADFOF010000395.1 GCA_022563015.1 Planctomycetota bacterium | reverse complement strand
CCTGCGTTACCCGTCCCGCAGCAGGATATCGACATATTGGCCGGCGCGAAAAAGCAAAGGCTCGACCGCTGGCCGTTTCAGGAACAAGGCCATGACGTCGGGCGCCAGCCGTCGCATGCCCTGAACCCTGCACGGCAGGCGACGGGTGCTGATCCCGGGGCCCGGATCGAGCTCGCGAACCTCTATTTCCAGGTCAACGCTGGTTTTCGCCTGGCAAAGCAACACCCGGCCGGCCGGTCCATCGGCAGGCAACAAGCCGATCGGCGGCCCATGCAGGTAGCTGCACTGTCCGCCGATGATTCTCGCCACGCAGGAGCGGCATCTTCTCGCCCATCGCACCGGTCGGGCATACATCGATACAACCGCCGCACAGTTCGCAACTGGTGTCCATGAGCGAAAGCCCGTCGACCGTCGAGATGGTTGTCTCCGAGGCACGGCCGGCGAGTGTAATGGCCGTGACGCCCTCGATTTCATCGCAGTAACGAACGCAGCGGCCACAAAGAATACAGAGGTCCGGATCGAACAGAACGTACGGATTACGGTCGTCAGGTTGCGCCGGGCGCTTGGACTCCATGTAGCCCCAGTCCAGGGGGGCCTGGTAGTCGCCCGCCATCTGCAGGAGCTCGTTCGGGGCGCCGCGCTCGGCTCGTTCGAGATCCGAGGGGTGGTCCGTCATATAGAGCGCCAGCAGCGTCTTGCGATGCCGGTCGATGCGCTCGTTCTCCGACAGAATCTCCATCCCCGCCGCCGCAGGGGTAGCGCACGCAGGCGCCAACCGACCCCAGCCATCGATCTCCACCAGGCACGTCCTGCAGGCTCCAACCGGATCGAGCCGCGGATCGTGGCACAACGTCGGGATGTAGATGTCGTGCCGTGCGGCCACATCGAGCACGGTCTCTCCCGGAGAGAACTCGTACTCGCGCCCGTTCAGCTTGATGGTCGCTTTGTCGTTCACTCGAATTCCTCTGGAAAGTGCTGTAGCGCCAGCGTCAGCGGCAACGGCGCCGCCTGACCGAGACCACAGATCGATCCTTCGTTCATCTGCCACGCCGCATCGGCCACATGCCGCAGCGCGGCGCCCGGCGTCCCAGTGCCGGCGGACTCACTATCCTCTATGTTCTTACTGAGCGCGGTCGCCAGGTAACGCGTGCCGATACGACACGGCGCGCACTGGCCGCAACTCTCCGCCTCAAAGAAGCGTAGCTGGGTCATCACGGCATCACGTAGATCGGCACCTGCATTCAGCACCACGACGCCCGCCGAACCCAGCATAGAGCCTACCGCGCCCAGAGCCTTGAAAGCCAGCGGAACGTCACGCATCGATGCCGGAAGAAACCCCGAGCTTGCACCGCCGGGGCTGAATGCTTTGAGTTCGCCCGCGTAGCCGCCGGCAGCCTCTACCAGTTCGTCGAGCGTGACGCCGAGTGTGCCGTCGGCGAAGCTGCGCAGGTTGATGCGGAGTTCCGTGGCCTTTTCGAGCACGACCGCGGCGTCCCGGCCGCTGGGCCTGACCCGGAGCGTGTCGAAGACCGGGCCTTCGCCGACATCATGCCCGAGGTCTGCAAGCGCGCTTCTGAGCGCGGCGGTCATGGTGTTGACGCGTTGGGCGATGGCCTTGAGCCCATCCGGCCCGTGGTAGACGCTGTAGAAACCCGCGATCACCGCGAGCAGCGCCTGCGCGGTGCAGATGTTGCTGGTAGCGCGTTCGCGCTTGATGTGCTGCTCGCGGGTCTGGAGCGCCATGCGCAGCGCCGGCTTGCCGTGCGCATCTCGGGAGACGCCGATGATGCGGCCGGGGAGCTTTCGGACGTATTTTTCGTGCGTCGAGATGTAGCCCGCGTGCGGGCCGCCGAACCCCATCGGCACGCCGAAGCGCTGGGCGCTGCCGACGGCGATGTCGGCCCCGAACTCGCCCGGTGGCGTGATGAGCGTGAGCGCGAGCAGGTCGGCGGCGGCAACGACCAGGGTTCCGACCGCGTGCGCGACGGTCGACAGGGCGTGATAGTTCTCGATCCGCCCGTCGGTGGTCGGGTACTGGAGCAGGACGCCGCAGCAGGCGCCCGATTCGAGCACGTCGGGCATGTCGCCGGTCGCGACGACCTCGATCGCAACCCCGAGCGAGCGCCCGCGCGTCTGGACCACCGCGATGGTCTGCGGGTGACAGTCGTGTGCGACGAGGAAGGTCGGCTTCTTGCGATGCGCGATCGCGTGGCACATGGCCATGGCCTCGGCCGCGGCCGTGGCTTCATCGAGCAGCGACGCCCCGGCCAGCGGCAGGGCTGTCAGGTCGGCGATCATGGTCTGGAAGTTCAGCAGCGCCTCGAGCCGACCTTGCGATATCTCCGCCTGGTACGGCGTGTACTGCGTGTACCACCCCGGGTTTTCGAGCACGTTTCGCAGGATGACCGGCGGCGTGATCGTGCCGTGATACCCCATGCCGATGCACGAGCGGAAGACCTTGTTCCTGCCCGCCATCGCGCGAAGTTCGCTGAGCAGTTCGTGCTCGCCGCGGGGTTGGCCGAGGTCCAGCGGGCGGTCCATGCGGATCGAGGTCGGCACGGTCTGATCGACCAGCGCGTCCAGCGAGGA
>JADFOF010000394.1 GCA_022563015.1 Planctomycetota bacterium | reverse complement strand
CGATGTAGCGGAGGTGCTCGGGCGTGAATCGTCGGATCGAACGATTCGAAGGGTGAGCACGCCAGAGGGTTTGCTCAAGGTTGTTGTCCGTCGCAGCAACCCACGCTATGCACTAGCGAATTACTGGCTCTCGCGATCCCGTGCAGCGCTGCTCGTGCTCGGTCTGTGCGGTGTGTGGGTGGGCGCGGGGCTCATTGTGGGCGTGGTGCGGTGGCGGGTTCGTCGGCGGACGGCTCGTCGACTTCAGCGCGGGTGGTGTGTGCGGTGCGGGTATGACCTGCGCGGGTTGAGACGAGCCCCGGGCGCGAGCACGGAGTGACGGAGGTGCGGTGGGAAGGGGATCCTCCCTTTGCGCGGAGGGCTCGCATGTGAGCGGTGAGCATTGCCGACCCCCTCCGTCCCGACTTGTCGGGACACCTCCCCCGTCGGCGACGGGGAGGGAGGCGCGGGAATTACGGTTGCGTCGAGCGCGCGCGACGATGGGCGCGTCGGAGGAGTTGCAGGCCGACCAGGAACGGGATGATTCCCGAGGTGCCAACCGCGACGCCGAGGAGCATTCTGCGCGACACGTCGGCTTCCGCGCCCGCGGGCTGGGCAAGCGGGTCATTGAGCGCGGCACCGTAGATCCCCATGAGCTGAAAGAGCGCCCACCCGATGCCGGACAGGACAATGAGCAGGCCGACGAGCAGGAGAATGTAGGCCAAAGGCGTGCGCACGGTGAAAGGATAGGAGGGGCGGCAGGGCGGCTCGCTACCGAACGTCGGCCTTGAGGGTGACCTCGTCGGCGCCCTCGGGAGAGAGCCGCAGACGCCAGGCGAGCTCGGCGGGCAGGCAGACGGACTCGTCCTGGAAACAGTAGCCGAACGAGAGCTCCACTCTCAGCGCTCCGCGACCGGCGAGCTGGTCTGGATTCAGTTCGACGATGACGGGCACGGCGTCGGCGTCGAGCGTGGATTGCAGGATCGGCTCGCCCGTGTCCGCGTCGCTGACGGCAATGAAGACGGGAGCCTCGCGGTTGAGCTTGGCGCCGACGGGCAGGGTGGGATCGAGCCGAAGTCGTGCCGGGCCCTTGATCGAGAGCGCGGCGTCGGCGTCGATGGCGGCGGAATCGACGCGTGGGCTTCGGGACGGTTCGAGGCCTGCGATCATCAACTCCTTCCACGACTTGTCGCCCGGGTCGACCATGACGACGCGGTGGTTGTTGGTGTCGGCGATGAAAAGGACCTGCTGACCGTCGGGCGAGGTGGCGAGATGGAGCCCGCCGGGTTCATTGAGAACCAGCGAGTCGTTTCCGGCCGAGCCGCGCGCTCGGCCGAGCCAGTGCTGCACGCCTCGAGTGCGCGGGTTGACGATCTTGATCTTGCTGTTGTAGGTGTCCGCGACGAGGACACGATCGCCGCGGTCGCCGGGAAGAACCGTGACGCCGAGCGGGTGTTGCAGTCGAGCGCGCGGGTACGCACCGTCGACGTCGCCGAAGTCGAACAGGCCGGTGCCGATGAGCGTGCCCACGGTCAAGGCTTTGAGGTTGAGGAATCGGACAGCGGAGACTTCAGAGTCTGCGAAGTAGAGTCGGCTGCCGTCCGAGGCCAGCGCCAGGCCGGACGGTTGGGCGAGCAGGGCGCGTTCGGCTCGGCCGTCGACGATGTTCTCGCCGCGCCCGCCGGCGATCGCTTCGGCTTTCCTGGATTCGAGGTCGACGATCCAGAGCTGGTGCGGGCCGGCCATGGCGACGTAGAGCGCCCTGCGATCGGTCGAGAGGGCGAGCGCCCACGGCGCGTTGATCGCCTGCGCGGTGCCGAAGCCGCCGCCGTCGCGGTCGCGTCCCTGCTCGCCGGTGCCGACCAGCGTGGAGACGGTGTTGGTGGCAAGGTCGATGGCGCGGATGGAATGGTTGCGAGTGTCGGCGATGTAGAGTATGTTCGCGTCGGGGTCGAGGACCATGCCCTGCGGATCGTCGAACATCGCCGACGCGGCCGGGCCGTCGGCATAGCCGCGCTCGCCGCCGAAGACCTGCACGAGTTGGCATCGGCCCTGCTCGTCGGGCCAAGTGGTCATGATGACGCGGTCGTTGGTGGAGTCGGCGATGAACAGTCGCCCATCGGCGCCGTGGATCTTGCCGGGGAATGCGAGGCCCGCGGCGGAGGGCACGGCGGCGTCGAGCCTGACCTCGAAGCGTTTCTGGGCGAGGGTGCCGTCCTCGCGGCCCTTAGCGAGAGCCTTTTCGATCTCGCGGTCGAGCACGGCGCGGTTCCCCTCGCCGGCCGCGACGCCGATGATGCGCCCGTCGCTGCCGATGAGCAGGAGGCTCGGCCAGGATTGGATGCCGTAGCGTTTCCAGATGGCCTGCTGATCATCGACGACGACTGCGTGTTCAAGCCCGTAGCGGAACATGGCGTTGCGAATATTGGCGCGGACGGACTCCTGGGCGAACTTGGCGGAGTGGACGCCGATGATGACCACTGGCTGGTCGGCGTGCTTGCGTTCGAGGTATTCGAGATCCGCGATGATGTTGTGGCAGTTGATGCAGCAGTACGTCCAGAAATCGAGCAGCACCACGTGACCCTTGAGTTCGTCCGAGAAGCGGAGCGGGCG
>JADFOF010000393.1 GCA_022563015.1 Planctomycetota bacterium | reverse complement strand
GACGACTCGGATGGGATGGCGGGCAACTTCGAGCGGATCGTGAACGCCGGGTTCGACATCGGCCTGGCCTGGGTCACGGTGCACGGGCGGACGGTCTCGCAGAAGTACGTCGGCCCCAGCCGATGGGACGTGCTGCGCGACATCGTCAGCCGTCACCCGGATCGGCTCATCCTCGGCTCGGGCGACGTCTGGTCGGCGGCGGACATATTCCGCATGATCGACTACACCGGCGTCGCGGCGGTCAGCGTCGCCCGCGGGTGCATCGGCAACCCGTGGATCTTCCGCCAGGCCCGTGACATTCTCGCCGGCCGCGAACCCGCACCGCCCACGCTCGCCGAACAGCGGGCCGTGCTCGAAGACCACTACGCACTCGCGCTGGCGGTCAACGCCGGGATGAAACAGGCCGACGCGTTCACGGGCAGAACCATGCGCAAGTTCGCCATCCGCTTCGCCCAGCACCACCCGCAGGGCCAAGAGGTCAAGCGGGGGTTCATCGAGGTGAGTAGTCAGGACGAATGGCGTGAGGTGCTGGATCGGTGGTACGAGCCATCGCTCGCGTCCAAGAACGATCCTGGTCGGTTGGTCGGATGTGTCCAGAAGCACACGCCGTGAGTCTGGCGCTGCATCGGTGCTTTGCTGAATATCCGAGGCTTCGCGGATTCAGCCTCGGCGTCCCCAATGCTCACGCGCGTTTTTCACCCGTCGGGTACGCGATCCGGCCGTGGTAGATCGACGCGACCGACTTGGAGATCGAGTCGGAGATCGTCCGCAGCTCGCGCAGCGTCAGTTCGCACTCGTCGAACTGCCCGTCCAGCAGCCGCTTGTTCGCAAGGTCGCGCACCAGGGCGTCGATCCGGCTGGGCGTGGGCTCGGCGATGGTGCGCGTCGCGCTCTCCACCGAGTCGGCCAGCATCACGATCGCAACCTCCTTGTTCCGGGGTCTGGGCCCGGGGTAGCGGTACTCGATCTCGTCCGGCGCGGGCTGGTCGGCGACCGGATCGCCCTCGCCGGCCTCCTTGAGCACCTTCTTCTTGGCGCGCTCGAAGAAGTATTCGACCAGGGTTGTGCCGTGGTGCGCCTCGATGAAGTGGTGCAGGGGCCGGGGCAGGTCGAACTCGCGCGCCAGCTCCAGCCCGTCCTTGACGTGGCCCACGATCACCAGCAGGCTCATGGCCGGGCTGAGCTTGTCGTGCTTGTTCGGCCCGCCGGACTGGTTCTCGACGAAGTACTCGGGCTTGTTCATCTTCCCGATGTCGTGATACATCGCGCCCACATAGGTCAGCAGCGAGTCGGCGCCGATCGCGTCGGCGGCAGACTCGGCGATGCTCGCGACGTTCAGCGAGTGGTTGTACGAGCCGGGCGCCCGCTGCTGCAATTGCCGAAGCAGCGGCTGTTTCGGATCGCGCAGCTCGATCAGCGTCATGCCGGTCGTGATGTCGAACACGCGTTCGATGTAGGGCAGGATGAACCAGACGACGGCGCCGACGATCAGCCCGGCGCTGCCGGCGAATCCAGCATCACTGAGCGTGGTTCGGAACGCTTCGAGCGTCATCGGGCGGTCGATGGTCGCCGCCGCCGCCGTGCTCACCGCCAGCGCCAGGGCGGTCAGCATCGCCATGCGAATCAGGGCCCGTCGATCGCGAATTTCCTTGAGCAGCGCCGCGGCGACCCCAGCGCCCACGACCAGCACGACGTAGACGCCGATGGGCTGGTTCAGCGCGACGCAGATGAGGCCCGCGTGCATGCTGGCAATGGCGAACGCGAGCCGGCGGTCATAGGCGACAACGAGGATTGATGCGACGAACACCGTCGCCCCCGACGCCGCGAGCATGATGAGCATCGGCGACGACACGGTGATGAAACACGCCGCGGCAAGCGTCAACGTGAGCAGCACCGCGATCCAGATCATGCGTACGGGTCGTCGTCGGACGCGCGGGCTGAACATCGCCAGGTAGCCCGCCAGCGTGCATGTGAGCGCCGTGACCGCCGCGAACACCGCCGCGCGGTCCAGCCACGCCGCCGTCGGCTCCGCCTTGCGGAACATCTGGAGCTCGGCCTGATACTGGGCATACTGCTCGGCGCTGAGCCGCTGCCCGCGCTTGAAGATCACCTCGCTGGCGGGCGTTGTGGTGAACATGATGGTTACGGCGCCGGCCGCCTGGTCCTGGCGCTCGCGCGTCGCGCTCGAGTCGAACCTGTACGTCGGCGTCGGTTCGTACGCCAGCCGATCCACCACGACCTCGCGCAGCGGGCCGGCGGGGATCGAAACCGCCCGGCACATGTTGTAGAGCTTGTCGCGAAGCGCCGTCTCGTCCTCGACGTTGATCTCCTCGCCCTTGGCGCGATCGATCGCCTCGCCGTCCAGCATGAGCTTCACACCGGAGTAGACGGCCTGGTTCGCATCGCGCCATTCGGCACCGCTGAGCATGGGCGTGCGGGTGAGGCTCTCCATGAACCGGTTGATGCGTTCGGTCCACGACGCCGACGGCTCGCCGTCCTCGACCTGCGTCTTGAGTGCCGCGAGCTTGTCGTCCGTCAGCGCGAACTTCAGCCGCACGTCGTCGGACAGCTCTTCAAGCGAACTGACGTCCGCGACGGTCTTGGGGAGGTTGG
>JADFOF010000392.1 GCA_022563015.1 Planctomycetota bacterium | reverse complement strand
GCGAGCACGTCGTCATCAAGGAAGGCCCGTTCCAGGGCTACGAAGGCAGCGTGGACGAACTGCTGCCCGAGAAGGGGCTGGTCCGCGTGCTGGTCACGATCTTCGGCCGACAGGCGCCCATCGAACTGGAAGAGTGGCAGATCGTCCGCGCCGAGGACGCCTGAGAAAACTTATCCGCCTGCAATAAGACAACGAGCCGCGACCGGGAGGGAGCGGTGGCGCGCGCCTGGCGGGGGAGCGCTACGGCCCGATCTGAACGTACGCCGCCATCTCGCACGGGGCGAACTGGTTGGCCTTGTATTCGTTGAGGATGAACAGCATGTAGAACCCGGGCGGGGCGATGTTGGCGTTGGCCGGCGCGGTGATCTCGAGCGCCGGGATCGCGGCGTCACCGGGCAACTCGAGCGGCACACGGCGCTGGTCCTGGTCGAAGCCGTGGGTTACGGACGCCAGGCGGATCAGGCACGCCTTCGTCACCTCTGGTCCGCCGTTGGGGTTGTAATACATGGTGTACGTCTGCCCGTACTGCATGTATTGGGGCGCGCTGCTGATGGTCGGGCGCGGGGCCCCGCTGGTGATGTACGGCGGCTTGAAGATCTGCGCCGTGCGTCTCGTGTCGCCCCCGGCCAGGACGACGCGCCCGTCTGGCAGGAGCATCGCCGTGGAGTGGTACATGCGCTTTTCGTTGGGATCCGAGGGCGGCTGGAGCGACCACTTTCCTGACGCCGGGTCGAAGATCTCCGCCTCGAACACGGCCCCGGATTGGTTGCCGTCTGTGTTGCCGCCGACGGCGAGAACTTTGCCGTCCGGAAGGATGACGAGGTTGTGGTTCCGGCGGCGCTTGTTCATGTCGTCCGCGACGAGCCAAGGCGTGTCGGAGTTGTTCAGATCGACGACCCACGTGGTGGCGACGGCCGTGGATTGCCCGCCGCACCGCATGATCTTGCCCGGCTCGTACATGACCGCCGAGCCGCCACTACCGGGCGGGTTGGGGCCGGGGGGTTCCGGGATCGAGCCCGACCACGTCCAGGTGGAGGGGTTCAGGAAACTGGTCTGCCCGGGCCCGGCGTCCACGAGGTTTCCGTCGGGCAGAACGAACATGTACGGGTAGAGCCTCTGCAGGCGATTCGCACTCACCAACACCGTCCACATATTGGCGATGGGGTCGTACAACTCGGGGATCGTGGCGTGAGAACCACCATCGTCCTGAAGCCCCGCACAGACGAAGATGCGCCCGTCCCCGAGCGTCGTGGCGGTGGGGTACCAGCGCCGGAAGGACATGTCGGGCGGCACCGTGGGGTTGTTCCATTGGCTGCCGACCGGATTGAAGGGATCGAAGAGGTCCGCACCATCCAGGTAGGGGCCCCTAAACTCCCCGCCGCCCACGTGCAGGATCCGCCCGTCAGGCAAGGCGCTGTGCCCGCCGCAGAACGTGAAGGTGGGCAAGTCCGCCGACTCGAAGACGCCGGGGGCGCCCGGAAGGCTGGCTGGCGGCGGTGTCCACAGCCGGCTGTCGGGAAAGTTATACGACAGAGCCAGCACTTTCGTCGTCTGCCCGTTCCACACGTGGACCAGGTGGACGGCGCGCGTGAACCCCAGCGTGCTATCCCCGAAGCCGAACGGGTCTTCCCAGACCCCTTGCTGACCAAACGCAACTGCGGGACAGAGCACAAGCGAAAGAATCAGACATCGGTTCATCTCTAAGCTCCTTGATTTGTGGTCACGGACCGGCGCGTGCGTCCACACGCACACGCCAACCCGAGTGGCAACGCGATCCACATCAGCCCGGGTGCGGGAACGACCCGCACACGTTCGATGCTGAATGCGCCCAACGGTTCGGAAACGGGTCCGAGGAAGAAGAACTGCACTCCACCCGCCGGAGTGCCAAAGGTATCCGGAAAGGTTGCGATGAGATTCCCCTCGAGGTAGAACCGGAACTCCGCCGCACTTCGTGCGATCGTGAAATGGTAGATGCCCGGTGCAGGCGCCGGGAAGCTCACGCCTTGGGTACTGCCGCTGAAGAAGAGAACTTCGCCGGACCACGCTTCGTTTCTATAGCCGACCCCTGCGATAATCGGGTTCCCCCCGGGACCCAGTACCTTCAGGTTTAGCCTGTGCGGTTGTGTGCCCTGTTCCCACCCCATCCAGACATCGACTCGAAAATCTGTCTGCGGAGAAAACTCGGCCGCGATGGCCGAGAAGTTGGAGCCCAGGTGCGGGATGCCCGGCGAGAACAGCGCGGTTACGTTCAGCATGCTGTTGCTGACGGTGTGCTCCCAGTGCGACGGCGGGGGCTGGAGCCAGTGCGGCAGGAGGGTGTTGCCCTCGAAGTCGTCGAAGAACACCGTCTGCCCCGACGCCGCCATCGGCCAGAGAAGCGCGAGCATGCACAAAACGACTTTCATGGTCTTCTCCTTGTGCATGGGATGACGGAATGAGAATGGCTTCGCAGGCGGGCGAGCGGCGTGTGCCTCTTGCGCCTCGCGCAACCCGCCAGCAGAACCATGGAAACCAGGATGCTCCCGGGCGCGGGCACAATCCGGATTCGGTCAATGTGGAGCGCGCCGAACGTGGCATTGGGCTCCGAAGGGCCGAGGAAAAAGAGGCTCAGTCCCGC
>JADFOF010000391.1 GCA_022563015.1 Planctomycetota bacterium | reverse complement strand
GCCAGTTCGTGGTTGGCCAGCAGGGTGTGGACGTGGCTGGGGTGGTCGGCCTTGAGGCGGGCCACGCGCGTGAGGGCGCGGAAGCTGAAGTCCATGTTGTTGATCAGCCGGTCGGAGTGGATGATCTCGTGCAGCGTGAGGTGCGCGGGAGTGGCTGAGTCCAGGGCTGCACGTTCGATCAGCGTGGCGAGGTGGACGGGGTTGTCGTGGAGGTCGCCGGTGGCGATGAGGCGGCCGGGGGCCTCGATCAGGTCGATCGAGGCGTGCCGGCAGGGCGCGTCGCGGTTGGCGTCGGCGCCTGCGGAGAGCGCGTCGGCCACGGCGGTCGGGTCTGTCAGATCGATGTCGGGCACGATGGTTTATACCAATCCGGTGCGAGGAACGCGCGTCGCAGCTCGGGCTCGCCGCGCATTCATCGGAAGATGCTCAGCGAGCCCCAGTGGGTGGTGTCGAACGCGGCGCGTGCGGGCTCGTTGTGCCAGGGGAACATGGGTCGCGGCCAGGCCGAGCGGCGGCCCGACTCGTCCATGTGCACGAACCCGATGCGCACGACGCCGGTGCTGTCGATGCACTCGTCGGGCACGGGGATCAGGCAGCTGAAGCGGTCGTCTCGGCGTGCGACGGCGATGTCGTCTGCGACGGAGCGCACGCCGGTACGGCGCACCCGCTCTTCGTCGACGCGGCCGTCGGCGTGGATGGTCAGCACGATCAGCGGCGCGCCGGTGGGCCCGATCCAGACGCGCACCCAGCCGTGCGCCGGCGGGGCGTTCCCCGTGATACACTCGATGTAGAGCGCCCAGGACTCGCGGGTGGAAGTCAATTGCGGGTCGGGCAATCTGGTGCGCATGAGCAGTGCGGCGGCGCCGCCGGGTTCATTGGTCGGCTGCGCCATGCCGGCCAGGTTGGCGCGCCAGTCGGCGAGCGTTCGGTCGATGAACATGGGCGACATGGCGGCTCCGGGCGGCGCGACGGGGATGGGCTCGGCCAGGACGAGGGACTCCCACTGGCGATCGTCGGCGCGCACGGTGATCGTGGCCGTGTCGATCGGGCCCTTGCCCATTGGGCGCGTCATGCGGAAGAGCACGGTTTCGCCCGGCTGGACATCCTTGAGCTCCATCGCGCTCGAGGGGCGATTGAAGACCATCGCGACCATCTCGGAGCGCTCACCGACGTTGGTGGCGGCGAGTGTGGAGACGGTCCGGCCGGTGACGGCGTCGGACGTGCCCGCGTCGTCGGCCACCCATGTGAGGATGGTCGGCTGCGCGTCGAGCCACGCCGACACGAACCGCGATCGACGGGCTGTCGAGTACGACGGGTTGAGCAGGTCCGAACGCAGCTGGTTAAGTTCGCGTGCGTCGGTCGGCCACGCGGGGGCGTGCACGTCGTCGATGTCGGCGACGCGACAGAGGGCCGAGGCCAGTCGGTCCGCCAGCGCCGCGTCGGTGGAGCGCAGCATTGCAAGACCGGCGGCCCATCGTGACTGCTCCTGCATCGCCCAGGCCTCGATGACCGGGTCGTCGAAGGCGTCGTGCGCGGCGGGTTCGGGCGCGTCGGGCCCGGGCAGTGGGATCGCGCCCAGGCGGCCGTCGAGCATGCGCGGCCTCCAGCGGCGGGTTGGGCTTCGGCGCTCGGGCTCGCACAGCAGCCTGAACCGGTCCGAGGAGGCGATCTCGGGCGCGACCGGGGCCGGCACGGGCGGGCTCAGCCCGGGGTGGGCGAGCCAGTTCACATCGAGCCGACGGCGGTTGAGCCACACGCCCTGCCCGGCCGCGTCGACGGGCGGGTCGAGCATGATGGCCCAGAAGCCGGCGGACGAGGGGGGCGCATCGTCCGAGGCGGGGGTTGCGGTCCACAGCCCCGGGTCGGCGAGCCAGTACGACCCGCTCCGGCCCGACGGGCGGCCTGCGATCCAGTACACGCTGGTCTCCAGCGGTCGGCCGTCGTCCAGGACCGCCCGGATCGGTTGGGCTGGGGATGTGTCCGGGCCGAAGCGCACGGGGATGACCAGCGGCTGTCCCATGACGGCGTGCACGTGGCGTTCGATGGGCGAAATGCCCGGTGGCACGGCGGAAATGCGCGATCCGGACCCGGCACACCCGGCCGGGGCGAGCGCCATGAGCAGGGCGAAAAGGGGGGTCAGGATACGGGCTGAGCGATGGGCGCAATCGGGCTGGTGGATGGGCCTTGCGATGCTGGATTATCCGCCACCGAACGCGTCGGGGTTGCGGCGGCGGCCCGGAGCGGCGACACTGCCGGCATGAACGAGAATCAATCCGTTTTCAAGTCCCTCCTGCCCGGGTTCGCAGCCGAGTTCATGGGGACGTTCGCCCTGGTGTTCTTTGGGGCCGGGTCGATGATCATGGCCTCGGACCAGTTCGGGGCGGGCAACCTGGTGACGATCGCGCTGGCGCACGGGCTGGTGCTGGTGGTGTTCGTGTCGGCGTGCATGTATATCTCCGGGGCGCAGTTCAACCCGGCGGTGTCGATCGGGCTGATCGTTGCGGGCAAGCAGACGCCGTTCCGGGCCGCGGTGTTTATTTTCGCTCAGCTTCTTTCAGCCGCGTGCGCCGCGGGGATGCTCGTGTTTCTGCTCGGGGCCGAGGTGGCGAACAACCCGGA
>JADFOF010000062.1 GCA_022563015.1 Planctomycetota bacterium | reverse complement strand
CCAGCTCCACCGCCTCATCCTCTCGATCGAACGGCGTCAGCGTCACGACCGGGCCGAAGATCTCCTCCTGCTCGACCGCACAGCCCGGGTCCAGCCCGCTGATCACGGTGGGCTGATAGAAGAATCCATCGCGGCAGCGATCCGGCAGGCCTTCGGGCCGAATCCCGCCGCAGTGCACCGTCCCTCCGAGCGTGCGCGCCAGTTCGACGTACCCGGCCACCTTGTCCCGATGGGCGCCGCTGACAAGCGCCCCCTGCTCGGTCTCCTCATCGAGCGGGTCGCCGACCCTGAGCGCGCTCGCCCGCTCCACAAGCCCGCCCAGCACTTCATCGAACACCGGGCGCTCGACCAGAATCCTCGAGCCGCACAGGCAGATCTCTCCCTGGTTGCGAAACGCCGCCTGCGTCGCCGACTCGACCGCCGCATCGAGGTCGGCATCCGCGAAGATGAGGTTGGCGTTCTTGCCGCCCATCTCGAGCGAGACGCGCTTGAACGCCGGCCCGGTCACGCCGGCGATCGCCGCGCCCGTAGCAGTCCCACCCGTGAAACTGAGCGTCGGCACCTCCGCGTGCGCGACAAGCGCCGCCCCCGCCTTCGCCCCAAGCCCGTGCACGATGTTCAAGACGCCCGCGGGCAGACCCGCCTCGATACACACCTCGCCCAACATGCCCGCGGTCATCGGCGTCAGTTCCGACGGCTTGGCCACCACGGTATTCCCCGTCGCCAGCGCGGGCCCGATCTTCCACGTCAGCAGGTGCAGCGGGAAGTTCCAGGGCGAGATGCACCCCGCAACGCCGCGAGGCCCGCGAAGCGTGTAGTTGATCGCCGATCCGTCCGTGTCGTGCGACTGCGATTCAGCGTGCAGCACAGCCGTCGCGAAGAACCGCAGGTTGGTGACCGCCCGCGGGATATCGACCGTCCTCGCCAGCGACAGCGGCTTGCCCTGATCGATCGACTCGGCCCGGGCGAACTCCTCCGCCCGGCGCTCGATCGCGTCGGCCAGACCCATCAGCACCCGCGAACGCTCGGCCGCGGGCGTGGCCGACCACGCGGCAAAGGCGCCGCCCGCCGCCTTCACCGCCGCGTCGATATCACGCTCATCCGAATCCGGGACGCGGGAGTAGACGCGCCCGGTGGCGGGCTCGATGTTGTCGAGGTACGCGCCGCCGATCGGCTCACGCGACTCACCGGCGATGTGGTTGGCGATGGTGTGCATGTCGCTCAGAGCGTGCTCAGGCGCCCCCCGTCCACCGGCAAGTTGATCCCGTTGATGTACCCCGCCGCAGGCGACGCCAGAAACGCCACCGCCGCCCCCAGCTCCGCCGGCTCCGCCAGGCGACCGGCGGGAATCCCCGCGATCGCCTCCGCACGAACCTCATCCAGCGTCCGACCAGTGCGCTCGGCCCGGGCCTTGAACAGCTCCTCCAGCCGCGCCGTGTCGGTGAACCCGGGCAGCACGTTGTTCACCGTGATCGCGAACGGCCCCAGTTCGCCCGCGAGCGTCTTGGCCCAGCTCGCCACCGCGCCGCGGATCGTGTTGCTCACACCAAGCCCGGCAATCGGCTGCTTCACGGACGTCGAGATGATGTTGATGATGCGCCCGTAGCCGGCCCCCTTCATCCCCGGGACCAGCAGCGTCGCCAGGATCTGGTTGCACACGACGTGGGCCCGAAAGGCAAGCTCGAACACCGCAGGATCCGCGTCCATAGCCGGCCCGCCGCGTGGCCCGCCCGTATTGTTGACCAGGATGTGATACGGTCGGTCGGGGTCGAGCGCCGCCTGGACGGCTTTTCGCACAGCCTCAGGATCGTTGAAGTCGGCCGCGATCGAGTCGTGATGCTGCCCATGGTCCACGGGCAGCTCTCCCACGACCGCGGCCAGGCGATCCGGGCTTCGGGCCAGCAGCGTGACCTCGGCACCGGCAGCGGCCAGCTCGATCGCCGACGCCCGCCCGATCCCCTGCGTCGAGCCGCACACCAGCGCCCGTTTGCCGTCCAGCACGATGTTCATGCCGGTAGGCTAACACACCGGCAGGGGGCGGGTCAATCCCGGCGTTCCTGTCCCCGCCGTGCGGCCAGCACGCGCCAGAGCGCTTCGAGGATCTCCTCCGGCTCGCTCATCCGCCCCATGCCGACCTGACGGCACGCCTGCCACCCCGACCCCGGACCCACGAACTCGAACCCGTCCGCCCTGAGCGTCTCCACGTTGCGCCGCGTGCTCGCCTGGTTCCACATCACCTCGTTCATCGCCGGCGCCAGCAGCACCGGCGCTCGCGCACGGTCCACCGCCGAAACGATCAAGGTGACGACATCATCGGTCCGCCCCGTCGCCAGCCTGGCCAGACAGTCCATCGAGCACGGTGCAATAACCACCGCATCCACATCCCTCGCCAGCGCGATGTGCTGCGGATCGCTCGCCTCGATGTGCTCCCACCGGCTCGTGTACACCGGCCGCCCCGACAACGCCTGGAACGTCAGAGGCGCGACGAACCGAGCGGCAGCCTCGGTCATGGCCACCGTCACTTCCGCGCCTTCCTGCACCAGTCGGCTGACCAGCCCCGCCGTCTTGTACGCGGCGATCCCACCGGTCAGGGCCACAATCAACCGCGATTGATCGGCGGCCCCACTATTCCGTGCTCGCTCGGCGGCAGTCATCGCGCGCTTCGGGGCTCGGTCAGGCCAGCAGGGGCGCCTGTGGGGCCGGCGGCGACTCCCCCTCAGGCTTCGTTTCGAGCACCAGCTCGATCTTGTCCTGCAGGATCTCCTCGATCACGATCTCCAGATCGGACCGCCCCTCGCGCTCGATCATCGGCCTCGAGCCATCCATCAGTTCCTTCAGCCGACGTTGGATCAATATGCACAGCTTGAACCGACCGCCGACCTTGTCTACGAACTCGTCACTCTTGAGTGCTTCAATCATGGCTTGTTTTCGCTCGCGGCGCGTGATACACGCACGGTGTTCGGCCGCTATACTAGGCCGCTCGCCCATGCGGGACGAGTGCCCGAGAAATGGAGTCGCCACGGCGGTCTCGCCCGACAATCGCGGCTGAAAGAGCCCCGTAGCCTACAAGTGAATGAATGCCCCGACCGAATGATCCGGGCCGATGGAGTCGCACCTGAGCACCGCACAGTTCAGCAAGGATGACCGCGTCGTACACGCCCTCCGCCTGGAGTGGGGCGTGGGCCGGGTGCTCCGCGCCGAGACCACCCAGCACGACGGCACACCCTGCCAGCGCCTCTCCATTCGTTTCGAGCGCGCCGGGTTGAAGACCCTCTCGACAGGCGTCGCGCAGATCGAATCGGCCCAAAGCGTCCTCGAACGGGCGGCGGCTCTCGCTGCGACCGACGCCTCGCCCGGGTCCATCAACGACAAGACGCTTCGCCAGACCATGGGCGCCCTCCCCGAGCGCGCCGTCGATCCCTTCGAGTCGCTTGAGTCACGCCTCGGCGCCACGCTCGACCTCTTTCGATTCTCCGCCGCCCCCGGGCCGCTGGTCGACTGGGCAGCCGCCCAGACCGGCCTCACAGACCCCCTCTCTCGCTTCAACCGGCACGAACTCGAACTCTTCTTCGAGAAGTTCCGCCTCAACCGCGACGAGCACCTCAAGCGCCTGGTCGCCGAGTTGGCCCGCAAGGATCCTGACAGCCTCCGCCGCGCCCTGGAGCAGGCACCCTCCGACGCCCAGCTCGTGTTGCGCAGCGGAAACATCGGCCGGTGACCAGCGGCATCACGCCGTGCATCCCCCGCCTCCGCCCCACGCGACCCGCCTCGCAACAACATGCCCAAACGCGCCCCGGGCACAAGCCGCGGCGGTTCTTATGGGCTCTTCGATGTTTCGCCAGCCCGGCCGCCTGCCCCGCGACAACTCGGCCCAGCCGTTGTTCCTGGTTCTACGCCCGCCCGGCCGGCGCGGTGCGATAACTGAAGACCAGGAGCCACCCATGCACGAGCAGGATTTTCAGGCCAAACTCGGCGATCTCATCAACCAGCTCTCGGACCTCCCGCAGGGCGAGCGCACCCGGCTCGAAAAAGTCGCCCAGGACACCAGCAAACGCCACGTCAAAATGCGCAAAACCATCGGCGAGCTTCAGGAATCGCTCGACTACCTCCGGCTGAGCGTCAAGTACCTCGTCTTCGATCTCGAGGCCACGCGCCGCGAAAACTCCTTCCTGCGCAAGCTCGTCGAGCACGACGACGACAGTGCTCGACCCGACTCCGAGGGTGCCGACTGACGTTTGTTTCCGCCCGCCGGAGCGGGTATCCTTCGCCCTCGCACCGACAGGAGCGGTGGCCGAGCGGCTGAAGGCGACGGTTTGCTAAACCGTTATACGGGTTACAACCTGTATCGAGGGTTCGAATCCCTCCCGCTCCGCTTCAAAGCCCCGAGGAGTCCGCCATCACGCGGCTTCTCGGGGCTCTCTCTATGCACGCCCCCAGGACGCCGAGTCTGAGCCCCAGACGCCGAGTCTGAGCCCGCCGCGGGCGAAGCCTCGGATCACGCGCGCCATAAGGTTTGCCCGACTCTTTGTCCCGCCCAGACGCGCCGACCGTCAGACAGCGCCTCTTCGCCTCGCGCTCCTCACACCGCCTCCACCGGCAGCGTCGCCACGATGTTCTCGATGATCGAGTCGCGCGTCACGCCCTCGGCCTCGCCCTCGAAGTTCAGGATCAGACGGTGCCGCATCGCCGCAAGGGCAGCCGCGCGGATGTCGTCGATGCTCACCGCCGCCCGGCTGTCCAGCAGCGCGCTCACCTTGCCCGCAAGCACCAGCGTCTGCGCCGCACGAGGGCTCGCACCCACCCGCACATACTGGTTGACCAGCGGCGTCGCGAAAGACTCACTCTCCCCCGCCTCGGGCCTTGGCCCCTCCAGGCCCTCGCGCCCTCGCACCGGGTGCGTCGCCAGCACCAGCCGCACCGCGTAATCGCGCACGTGCCCCGCGATCGCCACCCGACGGACCAGCTGCTGATGGGCCATCACCCGCTCCGCGTCCAGCACGGCCTCGGCCTCGGGCTCATCGCCCGCAGTGGTCCGCACCAGAATCTCGTTCAGCTCCCCTCGCGACGAATACCCCACGTTGAGCTTGAAGAAAAAACGGTCCAGCTGCGCCTCCGGAAGCGGGTACGTCCCCTCCTGCTCGATCGGGTTCTGCGTCGCCATCACGAAGAACGGCTCGGGCAGCGCGTGCGTCTCGCCCGCAACCGTCACCGAACGCTCCTGCATCGCCTCCAGCAGCGCCGACTGCGTCTTGGGCGTCGCCCGGTTGATCTCGTCCGCCAGCACGATCTGCGTGAACACCGGCCCGCGCTGGAACCGAAACTCGCGCACCAGCCGACCCCCCTCCCCCTCTCGCTCCGTCACCACCGTCGTCCCCGTGATGTCCGCGGGCATGAGGTCCGGCGTGAACTGCACGCGCGTGAAGTCAAGGCTCAGCGCCGTGCCCAGCGTCCGGATGAGCAGCGTCTTGCCGATCCCCGGCACGCCCTCGAGCAGCGCGTGCCCGCCCGTGAACAGGCACGTCAGCACCCCGTCCACGATCGCGTCGTGCCCCACCACAACCCGGGCGATCTGCTCGCGCACAGCCGCGTAATCCTCGCGAAACTGCTGGGCGGCAGCGAGGACATCGGCGGGCGCGGTCGGGGCTGCTTCGTCGATCGGCATCGCGGGGATGGTAGCGGAACAGGTGCACCGGCGGGAACGGCCGGCCACGAGTAGGATCGCCCCATGCCCGCCCTGGTGCTGGATGGTCCGATGGGCACCGAGCTTGCCGCCCGTGGCGTGCCGACGCCGCTGCCCGGGTGGAGCGCGCACGCCGTCCATGAAAACCCCGACGCCGTGCGGGCGATCCACGCCGACTACGCCAGGGCCGGCGCCCGCGTGCACACAGCCTGCACGTTCCGCACAACCCAGCGGGCGATCGGCGACTACTGGCAAACGCTCGCGCAAAGCGCCGTTCGCCTGGCACGCCAGGGCGCCCTCCAGGGCTCCCCCGCAGACGCTCCACCCCCGATCATCGCAGGCTCCATCGCACCGCTGGAAGACTGCTACCGCCCGGACCTCAGCCCGGCCCGGACGGATCCCGACACCGCCCGTTTCGAGCACGCCGCCCTCGCCCGCGCACTCGTCGAGGCCGGGTGCGACCTGCTGCTCGTCGAGACCTTCCCGCACGTCGGCGAACTGGTCATCGCGGTCGAGGAAGCGGCACAGGCGAGCAAGGCGGGGCATGAGGGAGAAGCTGCCAATGACGCCATGCCCGTCTGGGCGTCGCTCACGCCCGGGTACCTGTGCGATCTACTTTCGCCCAGCGAGCTGGCCACAGGAGCCGCGCGGGCGATTGACGCCGGAGCCGCAGCCGTGCTCGTCAATTGTGTCCCCGCCACCCGTGCGCTTGAGTATGTGCAAGCGCTCGTCGGCGTCGCGAAAGACACACCCGTCGGCGTCTACGCAAACGCCGGCAGCGCCCAACACTCCATGGGCTGGACCACCGTTCCGATCGCCGCCGAACGCTACGCAGACCTCGCGGCTGATTGGCTCCAAGCCGGCGCATCGATCGTCGGCGGCTGCTGCGGCACCAGCCCAACCCACATCGCCCAACTCGCGCGCAGATTCGCATAACCCCCACCGCCGACGTCACTCTCTCCCCTCCATTGCCTATTGCCCATTGCCCATTGCCTTCTCCTCCCTACACTCCCCCAATGACCGCACTCGAATCGCCATGGTCCATCACCGGCGCGGACGGCCAGACCATCCTCGGCGACTGCCACACACCCGCACGCACGCCGCTCGGCGTACTGCTCATCGTCCACGGCTTCCTCGGCTACAAGGACTACGGCATGTTCCCCCCGCTCGCCCGCGCCATGGCCCACGCCGGCTACATCGCGCACCGCTTCAACCTCTCGCACTCGGGCATGACCAACGCGATCGAGACTTTCGAACGCCTCGATCTGTTCGAGCGCGACACCTGGCGCACGCAGGTGCACGACGTCTGCACCGTCGTGCGCGCCATCGACCGGGGCGAACTCGCCGGGCAGAACCTGCCCTACGCACTGTTCGGGCACAGCCGGGGCGGGGACACCTGCCTGCTCGCAGCCGCGGAGATGTTCGAGCAACGCAACCCGCGCCCGCCCAACGCGGTCATCACAGCCGCTGCCCCTAGCGCGCTGTGCCGCATGGACGAGCCCACGCGCGCCGCCGTGCTCGCACAGGGATTCATCGAGACCAGGAGCAACCGCACCGGCCAGACGCTTCGAATCGGAAAGGCATGGCTGCAAGAGCAGATCGACGACCCCGACTGGCACGATCTGTGCGCACGCATCCGGTCGATTGCATGCCCGCTGCTGATCCTTCACGGCCAGAGCGACCCGACCGTGCCCGTTCAGGACGCCCGAGAACTCGCCGACGCTGCACGAACGCAGCGGCCGGGGCAGATCACCGAAATCCGCATCGTCCCCGACGCCAGCCATGTCTTCAACACCCCCAATCCAATGCCACGCGATCAAACCCCTTCCGACGCGTTCGCTCAATTGACGGATGCCATAACAATGTTTGTAAATGCTTACTTGCCTGAAAACATGACAATCTGACGCAATTGCCCCACTCTCACGCACCGAACCCGCATCCGCCGACAGATATACTGTACGGTGTAGCGACTGGGGGCTCTGGGGGGTGAATGAGATGAATCGGCAATCGGTACTTCGGGCACTGTGGTACGGGGCGGTGGCGACGGGTGTCTGCAGCACGACAACAGCGGTGGTCGCGCAGAATGACGACCCCGTGCCCACTCGCCAGAACGATCAGACACAAGCCGCGCAGCAGCCCGAACCCACACTGCTGGACCTGCTCCTGCAGCGCGACAACGAGCGCCAGGCGGACGCGGAGGGGCCGCAGTTCGACCTCGACTTCGCCGGCGTGCTCAACCGCGACAACTCGCTCGATCCCGCCGACGATCCGCTGCGTCGCCGCCACGGCGGCGCGTGGTCGCTCGCGGACCGCCTGTCGCTGGGGCTGGGCTTCATGCGCGCCGGCGAGGCCAGTTCACGCGAACTCGACCGCTCCGTCATCGGCTCCGAGGCGTTGTGGATGAACGTGGACGGCGCCGGCGGTGCCGTGCACGTGCTCGACGCCTCGCTCAGCTACGAGCTGCGCCCGGACGAAAACGTGCAGCTCCTGTTCGAGGGAGGCGTGCGTGCGTTGACGGCTGCCGGGCCGCTCAACATGGCTACCGCGTCCGCCAACCTGGATTCGGAATTGCTCACACTGCCCGTGCTCGGCGCCGCCGTACGATGGTCGCTCGCTCCCTGGGCATACGTCGAGGGCCGCGCCACCAGCCACATGATGGACGTCTCCGGGCGCTACCTCGACTTCACCGCCGAGGCCGGCGTGGCGCTCACCGCCAACACCGGGCTCGTCGCGGGCTACCGATTCCTGGACGCCTCGTTCGAGTCCTCCGGATCCTCCGCCACGCTCACGCAGGACGCGCTGTTCGCGGGGCTGCGCATCAAGTACTGACTCTACGACTGCATGAGCAGCGCCAGCACGTCCAGCCCCTGCTCGAGCGTGGCCATATCCGTCGCGAAGCTGAGCCGAAAGTGTGTGTCGCGCGATGAGAACACGCTGCCGGGGATGATCAGCACGTTCAACTCCAGCGCCTTTTCGACAAACTCGCTGGCGGTGCGGGAGAAGTGCGGCGGCACCTGCACAAAGGCGTAAAACGCCCCGCCCGGCCTTGTAACCTCCGTCACCGACGACAGCTTACGCACCACCATGTCGCGCCGCTGCTCATAGCTGGCCACCTCCGCAGAC
This sequence comes from Planctomycetota bacterium, assembly GCA_022563015.1. Taxonomy (GTDB): domain Bacteria; phylum Planctomycetota; class Phycisphaerae; order Phycisphaerales; family UBA1924; genus JADFGU01. The sequence goes on along the minus strand of JADFOF010000062.1, from coordinate 3,413 downwards.
ATGTCCTCGTCCAGCGCCGCCACAGACCCCCACTGCGCCATCGACGGCGGGCACACGAACGTGTACTGCTGAAGCTTGGCCATCTCGTCGATCAGCACCCCAGGCCCCGCCGCGTACCCCATCCGCCAACCCGTCGTCGCGTACGTCTTGCCAAAGCCCCGGATCAGCAGCATGTCGTCCCCGGCCCCGGCCACGCGCGCCGGGCTCGGACATCGCGGCTGACCTGCCGACGAACGGTCCGTGCGCGACTCGCTGTACGTGAACTCGTCGTAGATCTCGTCCGAGATGAGCAGGACGTTCTTACGCCGACACAGGTCCAGCAGATCCCTGCACTGCCCCACCGTGGCCACCGTGCCCGAAGGGTTGCTCGGGCTGTTGAGCAGAACCAGCTTGGTCCTCGGCTTCAACAGCGGCTCGACGCGCTCCGCCGTCAGGACAAAGTCAGGGTACGTGTCGCACAGCACAGGCGTGCCGCCGCACATCCTCACCACATGCGGATACATGACGAAGTACGGATCCGCGATGATCGCCTCGTCCCCGGGGTCGAGCAGCGCCATGAAACTAAGCAACAGCGCCCCGGACGTTCCGCTCGTCACCAGCAGCCCGGGCCCGTTCCCCTCGCACCGCCAGCGGACGTCCTCGGCGAGGTGCGCCACGATGCGCTCCCTCAGCGGCCCGATGCCCTGCGTGGGCGTGTACCCGTTGCGGTCCTGCGCGATCGCATCGATGGCAGCCTGCTTGATCCGCTCCGGAACCGGGAAATCCGGCTGCCCGATCGACAGGTTGATCGGGTTCTTCAGCTTCGCACCAAGGTCGAAGACACGACGGATCCCCGAGGCGTCGATCGAACGCACGCGGTCTGTGAGCAGGCGCGCAACGTCCACTCAGCCACTCTCCTTCACGCCGCAGACGCCCAAACCGGACGCCTCAGGCCTTGGGCGAGAGTGTCTTGGGCAGTCCAAGCGCGCTGTCCTTCTTGGGATCGAACCGGTTCTCAGCCTGCAGCATGACGATGCGCTCGGCGCGGTTCAACACGCTCCGCTTCTTCTCCAGTTTCCCCTTGGTCTTCAGGGAGCGGTCAAGGCTCATGACGGTGCGTCCTTTCGGTCGGCTGTCCCCCGGTCGCCGCCTGTGCCGCCGACGCTCAGGGCGTGTACTTCGTCCATTGCGGGGCCCGGAAATCCACGGTCCCGCGGTATTCTCTGCTCCAGATCCTTCCAAGGGCCCGGACCCGTTCCTCGAGCGCCTTTCGCTCATCCCGCATCGCCGAGAATCGCTCGCCCGGAACGCCGAACAGCGAGATCAAAAACATCCGCTCCTGATTGTTGCCACCAACCGTGTCCGATTCCATCCCCACAGGAACCGTCGGCACCCCGCGTTCAGTGAGAAACAGCGCCGCCCTGATCGCCTCCTCGCGACCGACGTTGCTGGCGAGCACCGCGTAGTTGTCCCCTGCGACGCGGGTGTCGGCGGGAAGCCCCGCCAGATCCGGTTCCGCCGAAGGCGATTGAACGACCGCCCCCTTCAGATCGGTGTATGATCGGGTCGGTGCCGAAGCCCCCTCCCCGGTGGACGCCACCGAGCGGAGCGGATCCGTGATCCCGATATCCGCCGAGCCCCCGCCCGGCACGAACGAATCCAGCCCCGGCTCGGTCGCTCCCCCGCCGGACATCAGCCCGATCGCGATCCAGACCACCGCAACCAGCGCGACAGCGGCAATGGCCACGGACATCGAGCGCCGCGATGACGGGGCCGACAGGGTTTTCTTGAACGCGCTGAACCGCTCCGCCAAGCGAGCCCGGCGCCCGGCCCACACCGGCGGCCCCGCGCCCGCGGCGCGTGTCGGCTCGGCCGATTGCAGCACCGGCTTTCGGCCCGGCTTCACCCCTCGCTTCTCAATCACCTCCACCAGCACGGGTTTTCGAGCAGACGCCTTGGGCTCGGCGACAGCCACGGGGGGCTCGTCGCTCGCCTCGGGCCTGGGCGGCGGCATCGGCGATCGATACCGCGGCTTGACCATCGGCTGAGACGACTGCCCGATCAGATCGAACAAATGAGGACCGTTCCGTCGGACTGCCATGGCGAATCTCCGTTTCGCGCAAGGTCTGAGGCCCGCGGCAGGCATCCAGGCCTGTCCTATACTCGGGCCGCATGGCCATCCGTGAAGAGGATATCGTCCATATCTCCCCCCCGGACATGAATCCCGCCGAGGCCATCTATCTCCCCGCCATTTTCAAGGGCTTCGGCACCACACTGCGACACTTCTTCACCTCCTTCGGCCAGAGCAAGGTCTTCCCGGGCGCCAAGACCACCCGGGCCATGCAGTATCCCGAGGAACGCCGCGAGCACCTGGCGGTCGAAGAGGGCGGCATGCACGTCCCCAACTTCCGGGGCGTCCACCGCCTCAACCGCGACGAGGAGGGCCGCGTCCGCTGCGTCGCCTGCATGATGTGCCCCACCATCTGCCCCGCCAACTGCATCCACATCGTCGCCGGCGAATCCCCATGGGACGACCGCGAGAAGTACCCCGTCAAGTTCGAGATCGACGAGCTCCGCTGCATCTTCTGCGGCATGTGCGAAGAGGCCTGCCCGGTGGACGCCATCGAGATGACCCCCGAGTACGACTTCGTAGGCCTCACCCGCCAGGAGATGATCTTCGACAAAGAAAAACTCCTGCACATCTACGACGTTACCGTCGGCCGCAAGCCCATGTAAGATCCTGTCTTCGGTGGGTCGGCTCTCCGAGCTGACTCGGTGGTAGGTCGACTCGGTGGTACGTCGGATCTCCGAGCCGACTTCCGGGGTTCACCCTATCCAACGCAAACCCAAAGAGGCCCAAGCGCCAGCGCGGGCTCTCTTGGGCACCGGGCGAAACGGTAGATCAACTCTCCCATCCGACATTCAGCACGTCCATCCAGAAGATCACGAAGACGTGACGGCGCACCTACGGGCACCCGCCCACAAACGCGTTCTGGAAGCAGAGGAAGTCGAAGATGTCGCAGACCAGAGGCCCGGTGCTCGAATCACAATCGCACGCGTACGAGTTCCCAGCCATGAAGTCCTCTTGCCAGCAGAGAAAGTCGAGCATGTCGAGCACTTCATTCCCGGTGGACTGGTCACAGTCGGCATAGCACGAGTCGATGGTGTAGCGGGCCAGGAAGGCATCGGTGCCGCCCGTACCGGATCCGCCCAGAAAGTCTCGAGTCGTTCCCGCGACCATCACACCGCCTGCGCCATCGGACGCAAGGGCCCAGGCCTGATCCGACCAGACCGCTCCAAACTGGCGGAGCCAGAGTCGGCTGCCAGTCGCGTCGAAGCGTGCAATCCAGGCATCGTCGTAGCCCGCCCTCGGCCCGCCCAGAGCGCCGTGTACAAGCCCCGCGACCACCACGCCTCCAACGCCGTCGGATACG
>JADFOF010000390.1 GCA_022563015.1 Planctomycetota bacterium | reverse complement strand
AGCCCTGACACGCCTACCGGAGTGCCTGATGACCCCGTGGTGGCATCACCCAGCTGTCCGGAGGAATTGTCACCCCAGCACACTAGCCCACCGGCCCCGGTTACCGCACAGCTGTGTCCGAATCCTGAGTCGACCGCCACCGCGGCTGAAATCCCTGTCACCGGCACGGGCGTTAATGAGCCGACAAACGTACCATCGCCGAGTTGCCCAGATCCGTTCCCACCCCAACACTTCACACTTCCTGAGCTAGTCACTGCACAGGAGTAATGCTCACCCGCGCCGACCGCTACAACACCGCTGGTCAGGCCCACGACATCAACTGAAGTCGAACTATCGACCGTCGTACCGTTCCCAAGCTGACCGCTCGTGTTGTATCCCCAACACTTGACGCCGCCACCAACAGTGAGAGCGCACGTGTGCGAAACGCCAATTGCAATAGCTTCGACGCCGCTGGTGAGCCCCAGCACGTCCACAGGCACGCTGCTACTTGCTGTTGTGCCGTCCCCAAGTTCGCCAAAGCGGTTCTGCCCCCAGCACTTGACGCTACCGGCTGTAGTCAGGGCACAACTGTGCAGAGATCCAACAGCGACATCTGACACTCCAGTCAGCGGATTGGCAGAGATAGGGCGTGAACCATCCACAAGGACGCTGAGAAGCACGACGCTGACAGACAAGAGAACACCGGCAAGAATGGAGGTTCGTCTCGATCGAGCCGCTATCACTACAGACACAGCTAATGCTCCCCTCTGGCCGCCGAACTCGTGCGGGGATTCAACGCGAAGGCCTTGGCCTAAGGCGGCCACCAGACACCGCAATTGTACAATGCGGCCTAGAATTGTCAAGCCGTCTGACCTTTCTGGTAGCATGGTGGGGACGTGGCCTACAGCCCAAAGGCTGCGCATCGTCACCTTCAAGTAATGCTCCAGCCCTTAGCAACGTTATCAGTATGGGTTCACGATCGACGGGTCAGTACTCGGACCACCAGTCACTCCTCTTGCTGGCCCGTCGTCACCCACTTTTCTTCTCTCACCGACTTCGCTTCTTGCAGCCGGAAAGCGCCGTTTCTACGTTCCGCTCATTCGCGTGGCACGTACATCCACAACAACAAGGACGCAGCGCGGCGACCGAACTGCATTCGCGGCACAGTGCAGCCGCCTATGGCGCACGAGAGCGATTCATCGCGAGACGGCGAAGGGCTAAGGCGTCAGCAGCATCGTTTCAGGGCACCGCCAGACCGAAGGTGAAGCGTCAGCAAGCGAGTGCGTTTGGTTCGGACTAGCCAGCGCAGTCTAGGTGAGCCACCGCTGCCTCGCGTACCAGGCCCCACCGCCCAGGGCGAGCAGGCACGCCGCCCCAACGATACCGACGAGGACTGCCCAGGGCGGGCTACCAGGGTTGGCCGTCGCCAATGGCAGCGGCCGCAAGCCTGAGTCCAGCGAGATGCCGCCGACTGGCTTCGCGTTGGGCAGCGGGTGCGCCAGGAAGAAGTCCCACATCAGCGCGTTCGCGCTGATCTCTTGCGTCGTCTGGCCCAGCAGGTCCTTGAACGCCGGAGGAAGAACGAGCGTCGATCCCGGCCACGTGTGGCCGCCGCCCTGGTCCCCGGCCGTAACGGTGTCGACGTCGAAGACGACGTACAGCTCCACGGTTGCGCCGCCGTCGCAGCCGTCGTAGCGCACGAGGCGGACGCCGACGGTCCCGGCCAGCGGATCCTGCTCGGTCGGGCCGGTACAGGCGTTGTGGCTCGCCCAACCGGGGATGGCGGTGTTTTCGATAGGGCCGAGCGAGACGAGCAGATCGTTCGTCCCGTGGAAGGCGATGACAGGCACCGGCCGCGCGTCGCAGGAGCCGGGGAAGGTGGTGCCGGCGACAGGAGCGATGGCGGCGATGCGGCCGGAGAGGACGCAGGCGAGGCGTGACGACATGAAGCCGCCGTTCGATATGCCGGTCGAGAAGACCCGCGCCGGGTCGATGCACAGCTCGGATTGGAGCGACGTGAGCAGTTGGTCGACAAAACTGACATCGTCGGGCAGGCCCGGGCCAGCGTTCCAGAACCGCGCGCCCACGCTATTCAGCGTGCCTTGCGGCGTGACAAGGATGAACCCCTCCGCCTCCGCCGTCTGAGAGAGCTGGCTGTAGACAAATTGTGCGATCGCCTCTGAGGTAAAGCCGTGGAAGTTGAAGACCAGCGGAGTTGCCGTCCCGCCATCGTAAGACGCCGGTACGGTGAGGATGTACTCGCGCTCCAAGCCGTCCAAGGTCGTGATCGTCTCGTCGAAGAAGTCGCCTGTCGCGTGAGGGTGGGGCGGCGAGCAGGTCGAATCGCTGGCCCAAACTGCCGGCGATCCGGACGGTGCGAGCGTGACCGCGAACAGCAGCGTGGAGGCCGCGGCCAGTGCGAGCAGCGCCTGCTTTGGTCGAGCAACCAATTGGGCGAGTCAAGACATCCCAAGCTCCCCTCTGTGGGACGCCAGACGCTGGGCGGGACAACGCGTGACGAAAGTTAAGGCCCAGGAGGGCCACCAATCAGCCACAGTGTAATTGGATGGCCAGACTTGTCAAGTCGCAGCCGGCGGCGGAGCTTGCCCACCTTCCACCCTTCCCATCAGTCGCGTATGCTGA
>JADFOF010000061.1 GCA_022563015.1 Planctomycetota bacterium | reverse complement strand
GAGCGGCAAGAAGATCACGCTCCGCGTCGAGGGCGAGGACACCGAGCTCGACCGCAACGTGGTGGATCAGATCGGCGATCCGCTGGTGCACATGATCCGGAACTCCTGCGATCATGGTCTCGAGCCTCCCGAGGAACGGCTGGCCGCGGGCAAGCCCGAGACGGGAGTTCTCACCCTCCGCGCCTATCACCAGGGTGGGTCGATCGTGATCGAGATCGAGGACGACGGCCGCGGGCTCCCGCGCGACAAGATCCTCAAGAAGGCCATCGAACGCGGCATCTACACGCCCGACCGGGAGCTGGACAAGATCCCCGACAGCGAGGTCTACAACCTCGTCTTCCTTCCCGGCTTTTCGACGGCGGAGAAAGTGACGGATATTTCAGGCCGAGGGGTCGGCATGGATGTCGTCCGCCGAAACATCCAAGCCCTGCGCGGCAAGACCGAGATCCGGTCGGCGCCGGGCAAGGGCTCGACGTTCGCGATGCGTCTGCCGCTGACCATGGCGATCATCGACGGGATGATCGTGCGGCTGGGAAGTCAGCGCTACGTCATCCCGACGCTGTCGATCGAGCAGAGCTTCCAGCCGACGCGGGATCAGATCAGCTCCGTGATTGGTCAAGGCGAGGTCGTCTCGGTGCGCGGCTCGCTTTTACCGATCTACCGGTTGAGTCAGATCGTCAATCTCGACGAGGGGATCGACGATCCGTGCGAGTCACTGCTCATTGTGCTCGAGTCCAACGACTTGAGATGTTGCCTGCTGGTGGACGAGATCATCGGCCAGCAGCAGGTCGTTATCAAATCGCTGGGCGAGGGCGTCAAATCCATCCGCGGCGTATCCGGAGGAGCCATCCTCGGCGATGGGCGCGTGGCGCTCATCCTGGACGTGGGAGGCCTCATCAAGGAAGCCACGAGCACCAAAACCATGAGGATCGCCGCATAGACGGCACCATTGACCACAAAGGAGGTCAGGCATGAACACACTGCAACCCACAATCCCCAGTGTCCTCTCCGACGCCCTTGGAGGTGGCGGCGACAAAGAGAACAAGTTCCTCACATTTCGCCTCGGGAAAGAGGAATACGGGGTCGAGATTCTCAAGGTCCGCGAGATCATCGGGATCATCGACGTCACACCGCTTCCCCAGACACCGGAATACGTCAAGGGCGTCATCAATCTCCGCGGCAAGATCATTCCTGTGATCGAGCTTCGCGCGAAGTTCACGCTGCCAACGGTCGAATACACCGAGGAGACCTGCGTCATCGTCATGGAGGTGTCCGAAGGCGAAGAAAGCGAGCAGTTTCAGATGGGCGTCATCGTGGACTCCGTCAACGAAGTGCTCGACATCTCGGCACACCAGATTGAGTCCGCCCCGCGGTTCGGCTGCGACATGAACACCGAATACATCCTGGGGATTGGCAAGGTGACTATCGACGACAAGGAGAAGGTCATCATTCTGCTCGAGATCGACAAGGTATTGACAGAATCGGACGTCGAATCAATCCGCAGTGCATCAAGCAGTCGCGATACAGACAGATTCAACGAGGAGAATGCGCAGTCTGCTGCGTGACGCCAGGAGACAACCGCAGGACGACCGGCCATCACGTTGATGACGGCGCCCTGCAAAGAAATCATCTGCCATGGTATTTGACGGTTCAAAGGGAATTCGAATCCAACCACAGCAACTCGTCAGGCATCAAAAGGGGATGTAGCCATGAAACGTAGTCCACGAACAATCACGCACGTTCTTGCAGCATTATCGCTTACTGTGGTCACCGCATCCGCGCTGGGGCAGAGCGGCGAGCCGTCGCACTCTCCAACGTCCAACGGGGCGATGAACGTGATGGCCGACAGCGGTCATGGCAGCGGAGGCACCAGCCATTCGAGCCCGGCCCCCAGCCACGGCGGCGGCCACGCCCCCAGTGCCAATGCGCCCCCCCACGGCACTACTGGTGCAGCCGCGCAGAGCGGATCGGCGGCGGCAGACGCCTCGAGGGTCGCGTCCACTGGGACCTTCGCCAAGCCGGCCCTGGTCGTCGCGCCGCGCCCGCAGTTCGGCTCGCGGAGCGGAAACGCGAGTGAAATCGGCGCTTTGATCGATCAAGAAACGGAAAGTAGTACGCTCCTGTTCGTATTCTGGGGCGCCACGGGCCTGGCCATGGTCATGACGATCCTTATCGTTCTCGCCCTGGCGAAACTCACCGATGTCCAGGGCGTCACCCGAAGGGGATTGACCATCGGCTCCAAGTTGACGCTGGCCTTCGGCACCCTGGCCACCCTCCTGCTGCTTGTCAGTACCTTGTCGCTGTCCGGACAGCGCAAGGCCAGCAACGCCACGATGGAATTGAACGAGATCGTCTCCGATGCGCAACTCCTGGACGCGCTTCAACGCGATGTGCTGATGGTGCGCATGAACGTCAAGGACTTCCTGATCACCAATGACCAGAAGGACATTGACCAGTATTCCGACTACATCGCCTCGGCGATCAATAAGGTCGAACATGCGAAGTCGGAGATCAAGAACACCGAGCGGGCAGCGCTGGTGGTCAAGATCAGCGACCTGCTCTCGGACTACGAGGAGAGCTTCGCCGAGGCCGTCAAGGCGATTGATCAGCGAAACGGGATCATCCAGAGCCAGTTGAACGCTACCGCCGCTCGCGCCACCGAGCTGCTGAGCGAGATTGCGCGCACGGCGAAACTGGACGGCGATCTTGAGGCCGCCTATGTCGCCATGGAAGCGGAGGGTCAACTGCATCAAGCGCGTGTGGCCGGTCTGAAGTACTTCCGCACCAGCGACCCCAACGACAAGCACACTGCCATCGCCCACATCGAGAAGGGTAACGAGTTCATCCTCAAGGCCCAAGAGTACGTGCAAAATCCAACTCGACTCGCGTGGCTCGAGGAGGCCGGCCCGGCCTTCAAGTTCTATGGCCAGCGCCTGGAGGCGACCGTCGCCTTCGTGGAGCGGCGCAATGACATTGTGCACAATCACCTGGACAAGATCGGGCCCGAGATTGCATCCTTAGGCATCGAGCTTTTGGAGTCCATCCGCCGGACGACGGACGAGCTGACTGAGACTCAGACGTCGGTCGCGGCGTCCTCGAAACTCAAAGCGGTCACGACCAGTGCCGTGGCCATCCTGATCGCGATCAGCGTGAGCATTTTCTTGATCAAGTCCCTGACGGGGGCGATCAAGCTGTTAATCATGCGGCTCAAGGATATCGCCCAAGGTGAGGGCGACCTCACCCAGCGGGTGGATCAGGATCGCAAAGACGAACTGGGCCAGCTTGGACAGTGGTTTAACGCTTTTCTTGACAAGGTTGAGCCCGCCATTGCAGAGATAGGCGCCGGGACCGAGCAGATTGATGCCGGCTCGCAGCAGATCTCCGGCTCCAGCCAGTCGCTTTCTGAAGGTGCAGCCGAGCAGGCAGCGAGCCTTGAAGAGATCAGCTCGTCGCTTGAGCAGATGTCCGCCATGACGAATCAGAACGCTGAGAACGCCAAGCAGGCGGCCGGGCTCTCCGAGGAATCGCAGACGTCTGCCGACCGGGGTCAGAAGGAAATGACGCAGATGGCCGAAGCGATGGAAGAGATCACGAAGTCCAGTGCCGAGATCTCCAAGATCATCAAGGTCATCGATGAGATCGCATTCCAGACCAACCTGCTGGCGCTGAATGCAGCAGTCGAGGCGGCACGGGCCGGCGAGGCGGGCAAGGGGTTTGCCGTCGTCGCTGAGGAAGTACGCAACCTCGCGCAACGATCAGCAGAAGCGGCCAAGAACACTGCTTCGATGATCGAGGAGTCGACCCAGCGGGCTGACAACGGCGTGGCCATCGCCCAACGAGTGGGCGAAGCACTCGAAGAGATTGTGACCTCCACCAACAAGGTCAACACGCTGTTGGGCGAAATCGCATCGGCATCGCGGGAGCAGGCCGACGGCATCGACCAGGTCAATAAGGGCGTGGGCGAGTTGGACAAGGTGACCCAGCAGAATGCCGGCAACGCTGAAGAACTGGCCTCGGCGTCCGAGGAAACCGCCTCTCAGGTGCAATCGCTGCGTGCCCTTGTCGCCCAGTTCAAGGTTCGAAGCGCCAACAACGGGAGCATGGCCATGGCCTCAAGCACGGTGGGATCCACCGCCCCGGTGTCCCGAAACGGGACAGCTCCAAGGGTCGTGGCTCATCCGATTGAGCAAGGCTTTGATCGACGCAACGACCCCAAGCAAGCCATCCCCATGGATGCTGAAGAGAGTTTCGCGTCATTCTGACTTTGTAAGGTTTATCGCTCCGCCAAGCCTGACAGCATGGCGGAGCATTTTCAGAGCCGTGTTTCGCTCGCAGTTGCTGGTGCTGTGCCGGTCGAGGCTCAGCGTTTCCAACATGGCTCAAAGCCCGCGGAGGCGCTCCGTTGACAACGCTCGCGACATCCCAGTTCGAGACGATCGCTGAGCTCGCGCGGGAGCGCTGGGGCCTGAACCTGACCGACAGGAAGCAGGGACTGGTCGCCAACCGTCTTGGGAGTTTTCTTCGCAAGTCGCCGTTCGCAGACGTCGCGGAATATCTGGAGCACCTGAAGCGTGACGCGGATGAAGAGGACATGCTGGTGTTCTTTGACCTGCTGTCCACAAACGTGACCAGCTTCTTCCGAGAGCGACAACATTTCGACTATCTCGAGCGAGAATTCTGGACGCCCCTGGCCCGCGGCAACATCACCACGCCAAACCGGCGCATTCGGATCTGGTCCGCGGCGTGCTCGACCGGGCCGGAGGCCTATTCCCTGGCCATCCACGCGTTCGAGCATCTGCCGGACCTCGGATCGTGGGACGTCAAGATCCTGGCCACGGACCTGTCCAACTCGGCGATCGAAACCGCCCGGGCGGCGGTGTACCCCCGGAAGATGGTCAAAGACCTCGATCGCGCCCTGATGAATCGCTATTTTCTTCGCGGCAGCGGTGAGCAGGAGGACATGGTCAAGGTGGTTGAACCGGTCCGAGAGCTGGTCACGGTGCGCCGACTCAACCTGATGGATGCCTGGCCGTTCCGCGGGCCGTTCGACGTGATCTTCTGCCGCAACGTCATGATTTACTTCGACAAGCAGACACGGACCAGACTTGTCGGGCGTCTGTATGACCTGCTTCGGCCCGGCGGCATCCTGGCCATCGGGAGCGCGGAGACGCTGTCGGGCCTGGATACGCCGTTTCGAACCATGCAACCGTCCGTCTATGTGAAATGACCTGAGGAGCGCACTGGTGGGATCACCCGCGGCAACGTATACCGGAACCGAAGTCGGCGGCAAGATCGTCGTCGGCGTGGCTGATCTCGCCGTGACCAGTGATCCGTCCACGACGCTTGTCACCTACGCGCTGGGATCGTGCATCGGGGTGACGCTCTACGACCCCGTCGCGAAGGTTGCCGGCATGCTGCACTTCATGCTGCCCAACTCGAAGTTGAATGCCGACAAGGCGAAGGCCATGCCCGCGATGTTCGCCGACACGGGGGTCCCGATGCTGTTCAAGGCCGCCTACGACCTCGGCGCCGAAAAGCGAAGGCTCATTGTCTGTGCCGTAGGCGGGGCGGAGGTGCTTGCCGACGACGGGCATTTCAAGATCGGATCACGCAATCGGACGTTCCTTCGCAAGATATTCTGGAAGAACAACATCCTTCTTTCGGGCGACGACACCGGAGGATCGATCAGTCGAACATTGTCGCTTGTGACAGCGGATGGCACGGTGGTCGTCCGCCACAAAGGAAAGGAGCACGTGCTATGGCCGCAGTAGCCGACATTCTGGAAAACATTGACAGCCTGCCCGCCCTGCCGACCTCGGTCATGCGCATCACCGCGATGCTGAGCGACGGCACGAGCGATCTCGGCGAGATCGAAAATGTCGCGCGGAACGACGAGGCGCTGTCCATGGCGATCATGCGCTACGGCAACTCGGCGCTGTACGGCAGGTCCGGCAAGGTCTTCAACCTCAGGGAGAGCATCGTCAGGCTGGGCGGCAAGGCCCTGCTCAAGATCGTGCTCGAGCAGAAGGTGGCCAAGCTGTTCGACGGCGCGGGCGAGGCGTACGGCCTGCAACGCGGCGACCTCTGGCGCGGCGCCGTGGGAGGCGCGATCGCCGCTGAGGAAATCGCCAAGAAGCACAGGTTCCAGGAGCCGGACCTCTGCTTCCTCTGCGCCATGCTGCGCGATGTGGGCAAGCTGGCCATGGAGAGCCACTTTGGCGCCGAGTATATGACCCAGGTGTTCTCGCACCTGGAGCCCGGGCTGACGTTCATGGAGTGCGAACAGTCAGCGTTCGGAACCGAACACGCCGAGGTCGGCGCGGAGTTGGCGCTGCGCTGGGGGCTGCCCGAGCGCATCGCCGACGCCATCCGGTATCACCATGAGCCGCCCGCTGAGGACCCGGGACACGATCGTCTGTTCGACATCGTTCACGCGGCCGACATTATCTGTCTGTGGGCGGGGCTGGCCATCGGGAGTGATGGGCTCCAGTACAAACTGGCGCCGCACGTTCGCAAGGATCTGGGGCTCGATCGCAAGGAGGCCGAGGCGGAGATCACGACCACGTGGGGTCGTCTCCGCGAGCTGGAGGAGATGATGGGCACTTCGCCCGCCCGGGAGGCACGCGCATGAACTGCAACGTCTTGATCGTCGATGATTCCCCGATTCTTCGCGCCGCCATCAAGAAGGTGGTCAAGCTCGCGGACATTGGCGAAGATCACATTTTCGAAGCCGGCAACGGCCAGGAAGCCCTGGACGTGCTGGAGAAGTGCTGGATCGACCTGGTCCTGCTGGACTTGAACATGCCGGTGATGGACGGCGAGCAGTTTGCCCGGGAGCTGCGCAAGCGGCCCGACCTCAACGACGTCGCCGTGGTCGTCGTGAGCACCGAGACTAACAAGGCGCGCCTGGAACGGATGTACCAGCTGGGCGCGGTCAAGACGCTTCAAAAGCCGTTCGAGCCGGAAGAGCTGCGCGATCTGATCGCTTCTGTATTAGGAGTCAAGCTATGAGCCAACTGGATTCCAATCGTCTTGCCCAGCTCGCCACCGACGCGCTCGAGCGAACAGCGTTCGTGCTGGTTGAGCACATCGAACCCGAGCAGGCGGCGGAACTGTCGGCCCCGGATCGATTCTCCAGGATCACCTACTCCGGGCCGTCCGATGGCACGTTCATTCTCGGCGCCACAGATGGGTTCCTGCGTGAGCTTGCCTCCAGCATCCTTGGTGTGGAACCCGACGAGATCGATCTCGACGCCCAGGGGATTGACGCCCTCAAGGAGCTGACCAACATCATCGGCGGGTCCGGGCTGCTCGATCTCGGCGGTGACAAGCGACTCCATTCGCTCGGGCTGCCCGAGCTCATCGGCTCAAGCGCACCGGAGAACGTCGAGGCCGAACACCAGTGTTGGCTCGAATCCGAGGGCGAGCTTCTTCGGGTGATGTGGGTGCCGGGGAAACCGGTCGCCTCCGCGGCTGCCTAACGGAAGGGATTTCGTAGCCATGCCCTCACACGTGCGCGTCCTGATCGTCGATGACTCCTCGATCGTCCGGCGGGCTCTCAAGCGCGAGCTTGACCTGCAACCGGGGATCGAGGTGATCGGGACGGCACCGGATCCCTACATCGCCCGGGACAAGATCGTCAATCTCAAGCCCGATGTGATCACGCTGGATATCGAGATGCCGCGGATGGACGGCCTGACGTTCCTGCGCAAACTCATGAAGCACTACCCCATCCCCACGATCATCGTCAGCTCGCTCACGCCCAAGGGCTGCGAGACGGCTCTGGCCTGCCTGGAAGCGGGCGCGGTGGACGTCCTGAGTAAGCCGGGCGAGTCGTACACCATCGGCGACATGGCCGCCCAGCTCGGCACCGTGATTCGAGCCGCCGCCAAGGCCCAGATCAGGAAGACGCCCGCCCCTGCCGGCGACGAGCCGCCACGACGCCAGTCCGGCAAGTCGATGATCGAGACCACGCACAAGGTCATCGCCCTGGGCGCGTCCACCGGCGGGACCGAAGCCCTGCGGGCCGTCCTGTGCAGCCTGCCCAGGCAGACCCCCGGCATCGTCATGACCCAGCACATGCCGGCGGGCTTCACGACCGCGTTCGCCCAGCGGCTGGACGGCCTGTGCGCCATCGAGGTGCGAGAAGCCGCCGACGGCGACGCGGTCGTGCCCGGGCTGGCCCTGCTGGCCCCCGGCGACAAGCACACACGTCTGGCCCGCGACGGCGCCCGCTACATCGTGAGAGTGGGCGGCGGGCCGAGGGTCTGCAGACATCGACCCTCGGTCGAGGTGCTCTTCGAGTCGACGGCGGAGTATGCGGGACGCAACGCCATGGGCGTGATCATGACCGGGATGGGCAGCGACGGCGCGCGCGGGCTCAAGTCCATGCGCGACGCCGGCGCGGTGACCGTCGCTCAGGACGAGCGGTCCTGCATCGTCTTCGGGATGCCCCGCGAGGCGATCGAAGCCGGCGCGGCAGCGATCGTCTCACCGCTGGACGATATCTCCGCCCGCATCGTCGAGTTCGCCCGCGGCAAGCTCAGAGCCAAGGCGGCCTAGCCACGCCTCGCAGCACGCGGCCGGGTTGGCAGCGATGCGGCAGCTACGCGCCGTGAGCGGGACAGGCGGCCTCTCCGGTCTGGCCACTCTGGCCGGCGCCATAGATCTCGTGCCGTGGACGGGCGGTCAATACGTTGTCGCGCCCCCAGGTCGTGACGCTCTTGAAGCGATCGGACTGGATGAACGCGTTGAACGCGGCCTCATCGGTCCACTCCGAGACGATCAGGTAGTCGTGCTCGGCGTACACGTCGCGATACAGGTTGGTCTTGGCGTGCCCCTGCATGTCCGCCATCACCTTCAAGACCTTGGTGAAGACCGCGACGAACTCCCCGTCCTTGCCCGGCACAACCTTGTAATTCATCCCGACGGTGACCATCTGGCAGCTCCTTATCTCACTCTCTCTCAACATCGGCCTGACCGCGCCGGACCCGTGAGCGATCACAACGCACAAACTCGCACCGAAGACAAGTCCGCACACAGCGGGGGAACTGGGGCGTGGGCACGCCACACACGGCAACCGACGAGGCTGCCCACCTCACACACAACGCATGGATCGGCCCGACCAGCTCCCGCCGCGGCGTCCAGCCGGCCAAGCAGCCCATTGCCGAACCACGCGACGAAAGCGATAAATGGAGCCGGGGGGAATCGAACCCCCGTCCCGAGACAGTCAGCACGGCGCCTCTACGCGTGTAGTCGTTGATTTAATCTCGGCGTCGGGGCGGCCAACGACAGCCTCCCTTTCGGCCCAGCCTTCAGTAGTTTCTCATCCGTACGCCTGATGGCGTCACGCACGGACCAGCCCGAGGTCATCATCCCGCGCCCTATCGGGCGTCGAGCGCGGGACGCGCGACTTAAGCTAAGCCGCGAGAGCGTAATTGCTGTTGGCAATTATTAGGTGTGCGTGCTTTTTACGAGGCCAGCACGCCCCTCGACGCGCCACGCCGAACCTTCCCTGCCCGGTCGAATCCAGTTTCGGCCCCAGGTTTTCAAAGAGCGGGGGGATTCTAGGCAATGCGCGATGGAGGCGAGGCGCGGAGTCTGTTTGTGCGCGAGGGGGACCGGCGCGAGCGGCGAAATCGACGCTACAGTTGCGCCATGAAAGTCGCTGTCATCATTCCCGCGGCCGGGTTTTCGAGGCGGTTCAGCGAGGGGCAGGAGTTCGCGCGATCGAAGCTGGACGAGGATCTTGGGGGACGGTCGGTGCTGCAGCGGACGATCGAGATGTTTACCAAGCGCGACGAGGTGCACGCGATCATCGTTGCCGGGCCGTATGACGAGGAGGCGTTCGCGGAGTTCAAGCTTCGCCACGGGGACAAGCTGTCGATCCTCGGCGTCACCATCTGCCGTGGCGGTAAGACGCACCGGTACGAGACCGTGGCGGCTGCGCTCGGGCACGTGCCGGACGAGTGCACGCACATCGCGGTGCACGACGCGGCCAGGCCCTGCACGCCCGTCGAGCTGCTCGACCGCGTGTTCGACGCGGCGGCGCAGCAGGACGCTGTCGTCCCCGCGATCGAGGTGGACGAGACGCTCAAACGCGTGTCGGCGGCCGAGACGATCGCGGCCGAGGCGGACCCGGTGGACGCGATCCTCGGCGACGCGGGCAAGGCCAACACGGGCTTTCGGACGATCGAGGAGACGATCGACCGGACGCGACTGATGGCGGCCCAGACGCCACAGGTGTTCAAGGCCGACCTGCTCCGCCGGGCCTACGCGCAGGACGAGCTGTCGAGCACGGACGACGCGTCGCTTGTGGAGCGGCTGGGCGAGCCGGTGGTGGTCGTCCGGGGCGATCCGCGGAACATCAAGATCACGCGGTCGGCGGATCTGCGTGTGGCGCGCGCGATCCTGGGCGTGCGCAGCGGGCAGCCCAAGGCGGCGCACAAGCGGTTCTGATCAATCAGTCGGACGCATCAGCGGGAACAGGATCACGTCGCGGATGGTGCGCTGGTTGGTGAGGAGCATGACGATGCGGTCGATGCCCAGGCCCAGCCCGCCGGCCGGGGGCATGCCGACCTTGAGCGCGCGGAGGAAGTCCTCATCGAGCGTGCGAAAGGTCGATTCCTCCTCGCCGATGCCGGCCAGCTGCTCGCGGAACCTGGCCTCCTGGATATCAGGGTCGTTGAGCTCGGTGTAGGCGGGGCCGATCTCCATGCCACCGATGAACAGGTCCCACCGCTGCGCCAGCTCGGGATCGTCCGCGTGCGTGCGAGTGAGCGGCGACAGGGCGGCGGGGTAGTCAGTGACGAAGGTTGGCTTGGCGGGATCAAGCGTCGGCTCGGCGATGTGCTCGAAGAGCTCGTTCACAACGAGAGCGTCGGCGAGCCCGTCGTGCTTGAGACCACGCTTCTTCGCCTCGGCCCGGGCGCGGGGGGCGTCGGTCATCGCAAAGCCGAGCACGCGCTGGAAGAGCTCGGCGTACGTGATCCGCTCGAACGGCGAGCCGTAGTCGATCGCCAGATCGCCGAAGGGCAGCGTGAGCGGCTCGGACAGTTCGCCCTCGTCGGCGTCGCAGCCGGGGCCGTCCTCTGACTCGATAACCACCAGCTGCGCCAGCTCGCGGATGAGCGATTCGGTGAGCTCCATCATGGTGCTGTAGTCGCCGAAGGCTTCGTACACTTCGAGTGAGGTGAACTCGGGGTTGTGGTGCTTATCGAGCCCTTCGTTTCGGAAGTTGCGATTGATCTCGTACACGCGCGGCAGGCCGCCCACCAGCAGCCGCTTCAGGTACAGCTCCGGCGCGATGCGCATGAACAGCGGGAGGTCGAGCGCGTTCATGTGCGTGACGAACGGCCTGGCGGCGGCCCCGCCGGCGAGCGACTGCAGCATCGGGGTTTCCACCTCGAGGAACCCGCGCTCATCGAGGAAGCGGCGGGTGCGCGACACGATCTTCGAGCGGAGCTTGAAGACGCGCAGCGTCCGCGGGTTGGCCCACATGTCGATGTAGCGCTGGCGGTAGCGCAGCTCGACGTCCTGGAGTCCGGCGTGTTTCTCGGGGGGCGGGATGAGACACTTGCTCGCGGGGCGCAGCGCAGTGGCCCAGACCGTGACCTCGCCCGTGCGCGTCCTGACCAGCGGACCCTCGGCCACGACCACGTCGCCCACGTCGGTGATCTTGGCGAGCCTGAACTCGGCGTCGGGGCAGTCGCGCTTGCTGATCGCGATCTGGAGGTCGCCCGTGTCGTCGCGGATGTTCATCCAGACGAGGTTGCCGTTGTCGCGGTGGAGCACGACGCGGCCGGCGACCTTGACCGCGGGGCGACGGTCCTCGAACCCGTCCTCCTTGCCGCGCTCCTTGTGCTCAGCGTCGGCTGCGGGGTCGTAGCGAGCGGCGGCGGCGGCGAGGGTCTCGAGCCCGGGCGTCCTTGAGCCGTACGGCGACATCCCCAGCTCGGCGACGGCCCGGCGGTTGTCGCGGCGATGCTGCTCGAGCCGATGGATCCCCGACGCCGATTCCTGGTGCGCTTCATCCGTCATGCCGTCGGACGATAGGCCGCCGCCGTTACCGCATCACCGCGTCCATCTGCTTCTGCTCGTCGGCCGACGTTCCCTCGACCGGGATCGAATCGAGCAACTCGTCGATGATGTCGTCGGTGGTGACCTGGTCCGCCTCGGCGTTGAAGTTGGTGAGGATTCGGTGCCGAAGGATCGGCTTGG
>JADFOF010000389.1 GCA_022563015.1 Planctomycetota bacterium | reverse complement strand
CCGGGGATGGGGGTGGGGGCGCAGGTGGCGTAGGCGGGGTACGACGTTCCCTCGAACTCGACCCGCTTGGGCCACTTCATGGGGTCGGCGATGTCGGCCTCGCTCATGCCCTGGGCGCGGTATGCGGCCCGCATCTTGTCGAACTGTCGGCGGCATTCGCCCATCATGGCGTAGGCGGCGCGGCCGACCGCCTGCATCGTCAGGGCGCAGAACAGGAACGCGAGCAGCACACCGCTGAAC
Source organism: Planctomycetota bacterium (assembly GCA_022563015.1). GTDB lineage: Bacteria > Planctomycetota > Phycisphaerae > Phycisphaerales > UBA1924 > JADFGU01. Next base: position 2,383 of record JADFOF010000389.1, on the reverse strand, counting down.
AGACCACCCAGCACACGCGGGTTGGTCAGCGAGACGTCGTAGAAGGCCAAAACATCTTGAAGCAGGCCGTTCCGCGTCGAGATGATCTCGAAATCGTTCTCGGCGTCGAGGGTGATCCGGCGCGCGTTGGAGAAGTCCTCGGCGGAGGCGGGGAAGCTCATGCCGGGTTCGAGCTGGGCGATCTCGTCGGACTCAAGCTGTGTGCGATCGACGAGCAAGCCGCCGGAGACGATCTCTTCGGCGCCGGACGTGTCGACGATGGCGAATCGGCCATGGCCCTGGTAGACGGCGAAGGTCTGCGAGTCGGCCGGGGCCTTGTACGCGCCGCGGTCATAGAACGCCTCGGCCTGCGTCGTCAGCTGGGTCTGAACGACCTGTATGTACGCGGCGAAGAGCGCCAGGGCGGTGAGGGCAGCCGAGCCGATGGCGAACCCCTTGCCGGTGGCGGCGGTGGTGTTGCCCAGCGAATCGAGCATGTCGGTGCGCTCTCGCACGTAGGCGGGCTGGTCGGACATCTGGGCGTTTCCGCCGGCGTTGTCCGCGATCGGGCCGTAGGCATCCGTCGCCAGCGTGATGCCCAGCGTCGAGAGCATGCCGACCGCGGCGATGCCCACGCCGTACAGACCCATCAGGAAGTTCTCGCCCCCGCCGGCGAAGCTGTACGCGGCGATGATGGCGATGATGATGGTGAGCAGCGAGGCCCACGTGGACTTCATGCCCTCGGCGATGCCGGCGATGATGACCGTCGCCGGGCCGGTGAGCGCCTGTTCTGAGATTCGCCTGGTCGGCCCGTGCTCGTAGGAGGTGTAGTACTCCGTGGCCACGGCGATGACGAGGCCGGCGAGCAGCCCCGCGCCGATCGATCCGGCGAGCCCGAGCCACTTGATGCCCACGCCCTGCGCCAACTCACCCATTTCGCCGGTGCCGAAGAGCATGTAGAGCAAGCCCAGGCTGGCCACCATGATGAGCGCCGACGCGATATACACACCCTTGTGCAGGCCCTTGAGAAGTTGTGCGAAGGTCGCGTTTTCCCTTGCTTTGACCGTGAAGATGCCCGTGATCGAGCAGAAGATCCCAAGCCCGGCCAGCGCGATGGGCGCCGCAGCCAGTCGAATACCAAGGGCGGCCGCATCGTCGCCGCTCAGGTGGAACGTGAAGGCCGCCGCGGCGCCCAGGGCCATGGTCGCGAGCATCGAGCCGTAGTACGACTCGTACAGGTCGGCGCCCATGCCCGCGACATCGCCGACGTTGTCGCCGACGTTGTCCGCGATGGTTGCGGGGTTGCGTGCGTCGTCCTCGGGCATGCCGGCCTCGATCTTGCCGACCAGGTCCGCCCCGACGTCCGCGGCCTTGGTGTAGATGCCGCCGCCCACGCGGGCGAACAGCGCCTGCGTCGATGCGCCCATGCCGAAGCTGAGCATGATGGTCGTCAGCGCCGCGATCGGGAAACCCATCGCGTTGAAGATGAAGAACCAGATCGAGACGTCCAGCAGCGCAAAGCCGACCACGGTGAGCCCCATGACCGCGCCCGAGCGGAACGCGACGGTGAGCCCTTCGTTGAGCGATTTCTTGACGGCCTCGGTGGTGCGGGCGGAGGCGTTGGTGGCCATGCGCATGCCGAACCAGCCGCACAGGCCCGACAGGAAGCCCGCGACGGGGACACCGACCATCGTCTGCCACGGCTGGAGTCCCATCATGAAGAGGATTCCGAGGAAGACGACCAGCGCCACGAAGACGGCGGCGACGACCATGTACTGTCGTTTGAGGTAGGCCATGGCGCCGTCGCGCACGGCGGCGGCGATGCGGATCATCTCGTCGTCACCCTCCGACCGGGCCAGGACGGAACGATTGAACATGACCGCCATGACCAGGGCGGCCACGCCGGCGATCGGCGCGATCCAGTACGGCCCAGGGATGCTGTCGATCGCGGCGAGTGTCGGGAGGACCATCGCTTGCATAACTTGAAATCTCCGTGGATTGGCGGCTCGGCCGGCGACCGTGGGGGCAGGCCTGATTCACGAGTGGAGTGTGCGGCCTGACCCGTGGAGTCGAAGGGGTCAGATGGCCCCAAGCATAGTCGGCGTGTTGCGGGGAATCCCGTGGGGAGGGCCGGGGGCGGAGGGGCGCGGCGATCAGCCCTTGCGGAGCATTTCCAGGCGATTGCGCCGGGCGGCGGACTTGCGCACGTCGCGACGCCTGCGTTCAGAGGGCTTTTCGTAGTATTCCCGGCGCTTGACGTCCTTGGTAAGGCCCTCTCTCTCGCACAGCTTCTTGAAGCGGCGCATCATCTGCTCGACGCTTTCGCCGCCGCGTGCCTTGATTCTGATCGCCATAAGCCGTCTCGTCCCTTTACGCTGGTGTCTAGTGGGCGTCCTGATCACCA
>JADFOF010000388.1 GCA_022563015.1 Planctomycetota bacterium | reverse complement strand
ATGAGGCGAGAGGACAGTCGCGCGTGCTGTACGCGGCCGGTCGGATCGCGATCCGACCCGAGGGGGGCCTGCCCGCGCCCACCGTCACGCCGCGCGAGGCGCTCGCAGCGGCGCAAACCCACCCTACAGGTCGACCGCTCACCGCGTGGTCGGACCCGGAACTGGTGGCGATCTACGACGACCCGCCGCGCGGCAGCGCCGAGGCCTACCCGGCGTGGAAGTGCATCGGCAGCGGCAGCGCAGGCGCGGCGTTCCAGTCACATACGTTCTACGTGCACGCCCTGACGGGCGAGGTCGTCCGCACGCACAGCAACATCCTGGACGCTTTCGACATCACGGGCACAGTCACGGCGAACGCCACGCCCGCCATTAGCAACGTCGACCCGGATAAGCTCGGGCCCAACACGTTGGCGCTGTCAAATCTGTGGGCGAACTGCCCGAATGAGCCGGCGCCGGCGGATCTGAGCAACGTGCTCATGCTCGCGTACAACAGCCAGACGCAGGCGCTCATCGCTTCGGCGTACACCGACAGCAACGGGAACTACACGCTCGACGTGCCCGATACCATGGTGGTCGACATCGAAGCCCACCTCGTCGGCCCGATGTGGTCCGTGCTGGACGGTTCCGTCGTGCCCATTGGTGAGCCGCTGGATCCGCAGGTGAAGACCAACATCACCGCGCCGAACACAGTGGACTTCGAGTTCAATCCGTCGCCTACAAACGAGGAGGAAACCGCGTTTGTGGACGCCCACTTCCAGATCGACAGGACGCTGCAATATCTGGACCTGTGGGACGCCGAAGCGCTGCCCGATGTCCCCCTTGTAGTGAATAGTTTCCAGTTGGCTTGCAATGCGCAATACCTTCTACCCGGTCCGGACGGCCCACCTCCTCCCGGTGTGCTACGGTTTTCTCCGAGCATCACGAGCTGCGCGAATACCGCTTACTCGACGTGGATTGCGCACGAATACGGGCATTTCGTTCTGATTCAACTGCTGGGGATCGAGGTCAATTTCGACGCGGATGCATTTCACGAGGGGTTCGGCGACACGCTCGCCCACCTGGTGTACGACACGGAGATCATCGGGCAGGATTATGCCCTCGGGTGTGGTGGCCACCGCCGTACGCCTCTCGTGGTAACCCCAACTCACCCGTTCCCAAGTTACCCGATTTGCCCGTCCCTAAACTGTCTCTTTGAACACTGCCGTGGTGAGTTGCTGAGCGCGAGCTGGCTGCTGATCCTTCAGGAGATGCGCGATCGGTACCCGCAGGGGACGGTAGGCTTGGACAAGACACGAGCATTGCACCTGGACTGGATCTATCTCGCCCAGGTGCCCGACAGAGCAACCTGCATCGGCATCGGCGAAATCCCACAATCTGCGGACGAGGGGACGCTGATCGAGGTGCTCATCGCCGACGATGACGACGATACGCTGGCCAACGGCACGCCCCACTGCCAGCAGATACTCGCGGCCTTCGGGGCTGTGAACATCACCCCGAGTTTCCAGATCAACTGCGGTGACGACGGGCTGAACGGCTCGGGACGCACGTGCTACGCCGATTTCGATGAATCTACAGGGGCCGGCGTCCTGGATATCTTCGATTATCTTGCGTTCCAGAACCTGTTCCTTGAGAGTGACCTGCAAGCCTGCGACTGCGACACCTCGAGCGGCCCGGGCGTCTGCGACGTGCTCGATTTCATCTGTTTCCAGGCAGCATTCGCCGCTGGCTGCGAAAAGGAGTGACGCCATGAGACGAACCAAACTGTCTCTCCTGATAATTCTGTTCACTGCTCCCGCTCTTGCCCAAGTCGAGGACGGGACGTATCTGTTGATATCGAGCAATACGGTGAGCCCCACGACGCCAACGACAACGATTGGAATCTGGGCCACGTGGACTGATCCCAGAGTCGAGTACATCTTCGGTGCCGGCGATTTCGATCTGACGGCTGGGGGCGGCGTTTTCTCGAATCCCGCTAACGTGCTCAACGGCCCCGGCTCGACCACCGGCGTGATCGCCGGCAACGTGATCTCCGGCGCCGCTAACGGTCAACTCCATATCCCGCCGCTCGGAATCATTGGCTCGCGGAACAATCCGATTCTGCTGGCTACATACGACTGGACAACCTCGAACTTCACACGCCGCAGCGTCAGTCTGGACACGAATAACACAACCGCTTTCGTCGTTCAGACGTGGGACACCAGCTTTGGCAACTCGAATACCCGAAATCTGTTCCCCGGCAGCTTCACGCCCGGGTCGGGTGTGATCAACGTCGTGCCCGCCCCGGCTGTGTGGGTCGTGCTCGCGCTGCCGCTTGTGGCGGCCACGCGAAGGCGGCGATCGTGACCGACGCCGCGCCTTCGGCCCTAGTCAGGTGAAGAGGACTCGTGCGACGATCTGTATGAGGATCATGGTCTGGAGGCCGGCGACGAGATCGTCCAGCACGATGCCCCAGCCGCCGGGTAGGCGCTGGATCTGGTGCGCGGGCCAGAGCTTGAGGATGTCGAAGGCTCGAAAGGCCAGGAACGCCAGCGCGAGTGTAATCGCGGCGTTGGGCCAGGTGGCGACCGATTCGGCGGGCAGGAGCAGCAGCGGGATGCACTGGCCTGCGGTCTCGTCGGCGACGAC
>JADFOF010000387.1 GCA_022563015.1 Planctomycetota bacterium | reverse complement strand
TGACGACAGGATTGCCCGCTGTGTCCAGCGCTAGGGACGTGTCCTCAAACGCAAACTGGGGACGAGGCGTGTCAACCATGTCGACGAGAGTGACGACGTTACCCCCGGCGCTACCTGCGGGCGCGTTCCACAGCAGCAGCGCCACCAACAAAACGGTGGCGGCCGACACTACGACAAGGGCGACAGGGCGACTAAGCATGGACTCACTCCTCAGATGCAGGTGCGGGGATTATAGCACTCAGCGCTCGTGCGTCGCCGTGATCGATCGGCGCCTGAAGGAGCTAACTGTGGCACGCAGGAGACGGATCAGCAGGTGATGTCGTATGCGCCGGACGACCCGACGGTGATGATTACATTTCCGTCGCAAACGTGATCCCCGGCCCCCGGCGTGGCGCCGCTGCCGGTCTGTGTCCAATAGACTTCAACCCCGTGAGCGTGAAGGCGACCGAGCGTCCCGCTGGTTGGGTGGCCGAACCCGTTGTTGCCGACCGACAGGATGCACACCTCGGGGTCGGTCGCGTTCAGCCAGGCGTCTGTCATTGACGAGTTCGAGCCGTGGTGCGTCACTTTGCAGACATCCACATCACCGACCTCTGGCCCCACAATGCTCTCGACGTTAGGGCTCACTCCGGGGAGGTCGCCGGCGAAGACGTGGGTGAACGATCCATAGGAGACCTTGAGCACTAGGCTCTGGGCGTTCTCGTCGCTCGTAGACAGCCCCGCACCGTTCAGGTCAACGACTTCTATCGTGACAGCTCCAAGGCTGATGACCTGACCTTTTGAGGCGGTCTGGCGCGCTGCTCCGCAAGCGCCGATGTAGTCCTGATACGTCTGCGTGTCGAACGACCCACCTCGGTCGTAGCAAGTGCCGACCGTGACTCCAGCGTCGAGCAGGTCATCGAGGCACGCTATGTGATCGGCGTGGTAGTGCGTGGCGAAGTGATAGTCGATGTGCGAGATTCCCTGCTCCGACATGAACGCGATCGTGTCATTGCAGGAGCCCTGACGCCCGTTGTCGATCATCGCCGTCTCGCCGTTGGGCGCGATTATTACCGCCGCGTCTCCCTGGCCAACGTCGATGTGGTGGATGGCCAGGGGGTTCTCACCTGTTCAGGTTGGTGAGCCGATCTGCGGGCATCCATCGGCCTGAGTGACGCTCAGGCCGGCGTCGTAGCGGAGAGTCTTCAGGGAGTCGATCGGATTCACCTGCCCACTGCAATCTATGTCGCCCCACATCGTCGTTGCCGCAGACGCGGGAATAGCGCCGCCGATCTGCGGACATTGTGCGTCTTGATAGGAGACGGACAAACCTGCGTCCCAGCGAAGCAGCTTGAGCGAGTCAATAGGGTTAATGGCAAAGCTGCAGTCCGCGTCTCCCCACGGCCAGCCGCCTGGCTGGGTTGTGGGGGTGCTGGTGGGCTGAGGCGTTGGCGTTAACGTAGGTGCCATGTCGCTGTCGGCGTTCCTCCGCACGGACATGGAAGGCTTTCACAGGCGATGCCGTCGTCGTCGCCGTCCAGGCCGTCCGGGTCGCCCGGATGGGCGTTGAGGTGATCCTGAGCCGCCTCCTGGTTCGGGAAGTCGGAACAGTTCTTGTCGCCGTCGTGAGTTGCGACAACGGATTGACTGTCGGTGAAGTCGAACGCCGCTAAGGCCGCGACAGTCGCCAGTGTTAGAGCGATGGCAAGAAAGACTACGCGAATCATGGCTCCCCCTTTGTGCTTTGAGGCGTGTGTGACTCTACATAGCGGTGGCGGCGATGTCAACGGAACCTCAGCGCTCGTGGGGTGCATCGTACAGGCCCTGGCCGTGGCCCAGATACCAGCGGTCGCCAGTAGCCTTGAGCCGTCGCCCCGTGTCGCCAGCGGCACGTAGGAGCAGCAGGCATCGGTCGCAGACGGGAGCAACGAGCCGCTCTCCCACTCATCGGCTCTGCGGGTTAGGGCGTAGCTGTCCTGGGCTGGACGCTGGCAGAAGGTGCACACGGCGAGATTGTCACACCGTGGGGCCCCGTCCTCTCACGCCCGGCTGTCATGCCGGTCAGCGCCATCCGCCCCGCAGATTCGCGGCTCAGGCGAACGCCACTATAATGGCCGTATTCAGATGATTGACGAAGCGACCCGACAGCGCATGAGAACCTACGCCGACCGCTCGGTGGAGGAATCCGCCGATGCGATTAGCACCGGGGCGAAGTTCACCCTAGCCTTTTCCTTTCTTGCCGGAGTGGCCGTGTTTTTCTCTAGCCCCGCGGGACGTACTCAGGGTGCGTAAACGTCGGCGTCCGGGAACGCCGCGATGTACGCGAACCAGAACGTGTAGCGGCTTGGCAGCGGCTCCAGGGTGGTTCCCTGCAGCGGTCCGCTGACCGCCTCACCGCTCAGGTTCCAGAGAGAGCCTGTCTGCGCGTCGCGGTACTTGCTGTCGGCGTAAGAGAACGAGAGTCTGCCGTCTCCGGCGTTCGCGAGGTACGCAGCCGCGGTCGGGCCATCTTCCGTCGAGAAAACGACGATCTCCTCGCCGCCAAGGGAGTCGTTCACGGCCGCGTTGCCCAGCGCCCGCGCTGAATAGGCCCGGCTCTCGCCGCCGACGGTCAGGCCCAGCACCTCGTCGCCGGGCGCCAGCCTGCCGT
>JADFOF010000386.1 GCA_022563015.1 Planctomycetota bacterium | reverse complement strand
GCGGCGTTGTCCTCCAGTCCTTCCCGCTCGACCACACGCGCCGCGTCGATCTGCGCATCCAACGCTTCCGGGTCGCCAATGAGCGCACCCGATTTGTGATCGGCAATCCGGACGGGCCGGACATCCCCATTGCGGTCGATCCGGAGCGGCTGGTCTTTCTTCGCGGCGATGTCGAGGGGTTGGCCGGCTCGCACGTCTTCATCACGCTGAGCGAGGGCTTCAGCGCCGGCCGCATCGAGCTGGGCCCGGGCCGACCCACGTATCTCCTGTCGTCGTTCACGCCCGGCGGCGAGGCGCTCCCGGCCGGGGAGTTGTCGATCCGCCAGATGTTCGGGACCGCCTCGCCGCAGCCGAGCGACGTGCTGTGCGCGTTGCCGGACCTCGCCTTGCCGGACCCGAGCGCGAAGCCGGAATCGATCAATATCCTCGGCATGCGCCAGGTCGAGCTGGCGGTCGAGGGCGACTATGAGCTGTTCTCGCTCTTCGGCGACGAGCAGGCGACCATCGACTACATCATGCAGGTGTACGCCGCCATGAGCGACATCACCATGCGCGACGTGCGCACGCGCGAGGACCTGGTCTGGATCCGCGTCTGGACAGACCCGAACGACCCGTGGGGCGCAGGCGCGGGCATGCCGCCGCCGCCCCCTGTGAATTACGATGTGGTCCAGCTCCTTTCGGGTTACAAAAACGCGACGGCGGGCGGTGCAGCCTTCATCTGCGGCCGGGCGTCGTGGGTCGCCTATGCGCTGGGCTTCTTTACTGATCCAAGCATGCCCAACATGTACAACCAGGACATCCGCATCGCCACTCACGAGTTCGGGCACAACATCGGTGCCCCGCACACCCACAGCATCGGCATCGACACGTGCCACGACCCCACCACCACGCCCCGGCGCGGCACGATCATGAGCTACTGCAGCCAGACGTTCAGTGGCCAAACCTCGATCACCGATATGCGTTACCACACACTGATCCAGGAGCGAATCTTCGACTGCCTGTCCCGCACGGGCAGAATCGTGTTCGACTGCAACGGCAACGGCATCGACGACACGCTGGACATCAGCTCCGGCTTCAGCCCCGACCTCAACACCAACGGCGTCCCGGACGAGTGTGAAGACTGCAACGGCAACGGCATCCTCGACGACGAGGACATCAGAACCGGCTTCTCGCTGGACCTCAACGGCAACGGCGTCCCGGACGAGTGCGAGCCGGACTGCAACAACAACAACGTCCCCGACGATCTCGACATCTCGTCCGGCTTCAGCACGGACCTGTACGGCAACGGCATCCCCGACGAGTGCGAGGCCGACTGCAATAGCAATGGCATCTCCGACTACACCGAGATCATCGCCGACATGACGCTCGACATCGACCGAAACGCGGTGCTGGACGCGTGCCAGGACTGCGACAACGACGGCACGCCGGACCTGGTCGCTCTCGAGGGCGCCAACAACGCCTGGGCCATCGCCGGCGCAGACAACGTCATCCGCGAGTATCACGCCATCACCGGCGTGCTCATGCACGAATCGCCCCCGGGATTGCTCAACGCCCCGACCGATCTGATCATCACGGCGGATCGTCGTATCCTCGTGGCCAGCTCCGGCGACAACCGGATCGTCGAGTTCGACCGCACCGGGGCCTACGTCGGCGACCTGGTGACGAGCGGGCTGGGCGGCCTGAGCGAGCCGGGCGCCATGGCCATCTCCCCAGCCGGCGAACTCCTCGTTGTGAGCACCGCTGACGCGGTCCTCCGGTATGACATCAACTCCGGCGCGTTCCTCGGCCCGCTGGTCGCCCCCGGAGCCGCCCCCATGACGCGGCCGTACGGCCTGACGTTCGGCCCCGGTGGAAACCTCTACGTTACCAGCGACGACAACCGCGTCCTCAAGTTCGACGCTGCCACCGGCGCCTATCTGTCTGACTTCGTCACACTCGGCAACAACGGCGGGCTCATGGGGCCACGCGACATCCTGTTCATGCCAGACGCCACGCGCTTCCTCGTCGCCAGCAAGGACACCAACCGGATCCTAGAATACCACCCGATCACCGGCGCGTTCATCGGGCAGTACAACAACGGCGACTACCGCGGCAAGCTCAACGGGCCGTGGGGCCTGCGCGTCGGGCCCGACGGGAATGTCTACGTCGGCGCCAGCGACCGCATGGAAGCTGCGCCGGGCGCTCTGCTCCACCTGACCGACCCGCGCATCATCCTCTACGAGGGCTCGACCGGAAACCTGTGGTACCCCTACGTCCAGGGACGCGACTCCACGCTCCGCGGGCCCAAGGGCTTCGCCTTCATGCCCGGCGAGGGCTTCGACTGCAACCGAAACCAGCTCCCCGATTCGTGCGACATCGCCTCGGGCTTCAGCCAGGACCGGAACAACAACGGCATCCCCGACGAATGCGAAACCTGCTACGCCGACTGTGACAGCAACGGCACGCTCGACATCTTCGATTTCCTGTGCTTCCAGAGCAGCTTCGTCTTGGGCGAGCCCTACGCCTGCGACTGCGACCCAGACCCGGCCTGCGATATCTTCGACTTCCTGTGCTTCCAGAATGCGTTTGTGGCGGGGTGTCCGTGAGGGAGAAGTGACTAAGTGACTAAGTGACTAAGTGACTAAGTGACAAAGTGAC
>JADFOF010000385.1 GCA_022563015.1 Planctomycetota bacterium | reverse complement strand
CTCCGTCATACAGACTATCGGCCCGCCGGGCCCGGGTTGATGCCCTGCTTCGAGCCGAGCGACTGTTACACAACGGTCAATACGTCCTCAGGATTGCAACGGGTCTCGAAAACCGAACATCGGGCTGACGGAGATCGCTCATATCGGCCCGGCCGGGCTTTGGCTGGGCGTCATGCCAGGCCGTAGATCGGCTTGAGTTTGCCTTCGAGGTGGCGCAGGAGCGGGTCGGCACTGAGCGGCTTTCCCGTCAGTCGCTCGCACAGTTCGCCCGCGCGGTAGCGCCGGCCTTGGGCGTGGATGTTCTGGTTGAGCCACGTCCGCAGCGGCGCGAACTCGCCCCGGGCGATCTGGTCGTTCAGGTCCGGGATCTGCTCGTTGATCGTCTCCCAGAGCTGGGCGGCGTAGAGGTTGCCCAGGCAGTAGGTCGGGAAATACCCGATGGCGCCGAACGACCAGTGGACGTCCTGGAGACACCCGCGCCGGTCGTCGGGCACGCCGAGCCCGAGGTAGCGCTTGAACGTCTCGTTCCACAGGCCGGGGATGTCCTTGATGGCGACGTCGCCGCGGATGATCGCGCGCTCGATGTCGAAGCGGAGCATGATGTGCAGGTTGTAGGTGGCTTCGTCGGCCTCGACGCGGATGAAGCTGGGCTGAGCGGTGTTGACGGCCCGGTAGAGGTCGTCGGCCGAGCAGGGCGCGATCGCGGGGCCGAGTTTGTCTTTGGCGTGGGGCAGGGCCCAGGTCCAGAACGCTCGGCTTCGGCCGACGGAGTTCTCCCACATCCGCGACTGGCTCTCGTGGATGCCCAGCGAGATCGCCTCGCCCAGCGGTTGGCCGAAGCAGCGCGCCTTGGGGAGTCCCTGCTCGTAGATGCCGTGGCCGGCCTCGTGCATCGTGCCGTACAGCGCGTCGGTGAAGCGCTCGTCGCGGTAGCGCGTGGTGAGGCGGGTGTCGCCGGGGGCGAGCCCCTCGCAGAAGGGGTGGGTGGTGGTGTCGAGCCGCCCGCAGCTCAGATCAAACCCGATCGACTCGAGAATGAACATTCCGAACGAGTGCTGGTTCGCTTCGGGTATCTTCAGATCCAGGCAGGAGGTGTCGGGCGGCGTGCCGTTGTCGGCCAGGTTGGCCACGAGCGCGCTGAGGCGCTCGGCCAGCGGCGTGAAGATCGACTCGATGTCGGCGGCCCGGGCGCCCGGCTCGTATTCATTGAGGAGCGCGTCGTACAGCTCGCCGCCCTTGGGCGTGCCGTAACACTCGGCTTTTTGCCTGACCAGCCCGACGAGGCGTTCGAGGATCGGCCGGAAGACGGAGAAGTCGGACTGTTCGCGGGCCTTGCGCCAGATGTTCTGGGCCCTGGACCCGACCTCGGTGAGCTCGCGCACGAGCTCGACCGGCAGCTTGGTGGCGAGGTCGTAGTCACGCCGGAACTCGCGGATGTCAGCCTTGGTGGCGGGGTCGGCGGTGAGTTCGGCGTCGGCCTCGCACGCGGCGATCAGCTCGCCCATGCGCTCGCTCGTCTTGCGGTCGTGGACGAGCCCGGCGATCAGCGCCCGCTGTGACGCCCGCGCGTCCGCTGCGCCCTCGGGCATGTACGTCTCCTGGTCCCACGCGAGCAGGAACTCGGCCGACAAGAGCGTCGCCGTCTCGCGGGCAACCTCGCACAACTCGGCGTAGGCGGTTCTGGTGGCGGTGGTTGTCATGGCGGTTTCCTTGTCAGAGTCGTCGCTACCTGTCGGCCGCATGCTGGAGGGCGATCAGGGCGTAGGCTGTGATGAGCACCGGGTTGTTTTCCATCCAGCGATCGTCGAGGCTTCTGAACGAGCCGTCGTCGTTTTGCAACTCAGTCAGGCGGTCGATCAGGTCGTTGGCCCAGTTGTGGGTTTCGGTGGAGCCATCTTCGAGGATGATTTCGATCGTGGGCTCGCCGCGCGAATGAAGGGCGCGGGCGAAGGTCATGAGGTAATAGTAATAGCCGTCGAGCCCGACGCCGGGGTTCTCCTCAAGCGTGTAGTTGCGGCGGATCCAGCCGAGGGCGGCGGTGACGCGCGGGTCGTCGGGCGACAGGTCGGCGTAGGCGTAGCTCTTGAACCCGGCGTAGGTCATCGACCCGTAGGCGCGGAGTCGGCTGACACGCGTGCCGTCGTCGAGCGTCTCCTCGATCGTGCCGGCCTTGGATTCGCCCTGGCCGACGTGCTCTTTATCGAGGCTGGTCGAGTAGATGAACCCGCCCTGGCGTGAGCCGTCGGCGTATGGCATGTCGTTCACCGCGTCGAGCATCTGTGTTCGCTGGAGGAAGACGAGGGCGCGTTTGAATGCGGGGTCATCGGCGGGGACGCCCGAGTCGTGCAGTGCCTGGAGAGCCAGGTTGAGGTTCGAGTTGTCCGGCCTCCCGTGCGAGCCGTACCCGATCCCGCCGTAGAACGGGTGCCCCGGTCCGACGATGACGACGTTGCCGGCCTCGGGGTCGGCGATCTCGCTGTATTGGCGCAGTCGGATGAACCGCTGTGCGGGGACGATCGTGGCGGCGTCGGGCGAAGCGAGCTTCGCAAGGGCCGACAGGCAGATCGACGTGTTGTAGCTGGGCAGGATCTGGTCGTAGATCCCGCCGTCGGGCTGGCGGAACGAGAGGATGTACTCGACCG